>NZ_JBFTMK010000831.1:0-1450 GCF_056396965.1 Pseudomonas sp. 05N434 | reverse complement strand
GCCAGGGGCCAGTCGTATCCAGCGCTACCTGGAATTGCTGCGTCAGCACGCGCTGGCAGATGCTGGCGAAGATCTCTTGCGAGCAGTGGCCGACCCAAGGATCTCGGACGGAGCCTTCAACTTTGCCTCGACCCTGCTCGTATTGGGGCATTTTCCGGAGTCGCTGACGGCCCAGATCCTGGGGATCAACCTTTACCTGCGTCATTGCGGGCTGTTGCCCTCGTTTGAGTTCATCGCCCATAACGAGCCGTCCGCCCGCCAGTTTCTCGATCTGCGTCGCGACCCCGCTGGTAGTGCCGACGATCTTGYCGTGCTCGCCGAAACGGCAGTCCGGGAATTTCTCGTGCAAATGGGCGCTGCCGGAAACGATGGGGTACGCCAAGGCTACCTGTGGGCGCGCCGGCAGGCCGAGGAGATGAACGAAGCGCTGCTCGATGTGCTTGAGCGCTGGCTCGATCCGAGAGAGGCGGCGCGCCACCTGATCAGCCGACGTCGGCTGGATGCTTGTCAATACCACGACAAGACTCAGTTGAATAAGGTGCCGATGAAGCCCTTGCTCGCAGTCGACGACTCCTTGAAGTTTCTCGACCATCTTGCCGCCAGCGCTTACGTGCGGGCGGGCAGGCCGGAATCGAGTCCACTGCTCACCAGCCTGATTTCGCCGCGGGGCAAGATGTTCCGAATCTTCAGTCGCGACGATATTGCCATTCTTCACCGCTGGATCTGCGGCTTGCCTTACTCCGATGCGCCCAGGCAGACCCCGGCTTTCCAGGTATGGAAAGACGACGGAAAACTCGCCGGGGCTCTTCGCGAGGTCGCTGAAACCCAAGCGTTGGTCGCCAGATTCAGCCCGCGACAGGCCTACCCGCGCCTGTTGCGAATGGAGCTCACGCCGTCAGAGGAATCCTATGCCGGTCACTACGTGAAGAGCTGGCTGGCCAGGGCCGCCCGTGGCGTCACCAAGGGGTATTGCTCGTTGCCGGAGCGTTGGGCTCCCGGTGTCCTGCAGCAGTGGTTGCAGGGCCAGCATGAAGCTTCCAACCAGGCACTGGAGCTGGACGAAGAGCTGCCGTCTCGCGATGAGGTGGTCGCCGATATCCTGTCCCTGGCGCCGCTGACAATGATCGACGGGGCCTGGCTGGCCGGGTTCGCCCACCCGGCGGTAGCCTCCACGGCGTACGGCAGCAGACTGTTCGAAACGCTTTTCGATGAGTTGGGCAACGGAATCGAGGCGCAGAACCATCCCGTCATCTACCGCCATCTGCTCAAGGCAGTACATGGCGAGTTGCCGGCCACCGCCGACCCTGGATACGCCAACGCCGCTTGTTTCAACGACGAGAACTTCGAGCTGCCCGTGTTCTGGTTGTCTATCGGGCGATATCCCCAAACCTACTGCCCGGAGATTCTCGGGCTGAACCTGGCGATGGAGCTGTCCGGAGTAGGGGGCGGT
>NZ_JBFTMK010000830.1:0-2145 GCF_056396965.1 Pseudomonas sp. 05N434 | reverse complement strand
TGCAATGTACCTGCCCATCTTCCAACTCGGCTCAGCGGTCTGATATGTCCTTGAACGAATTTCTGAGCCTCAACCCGCTGGCCTTTGTGATTACCGCAGGGCTGATCGGCCTGCTGATCGGCAGTTTTCTCAACGTGGTGGTCTGGCGCCTGCCGAAAATGCTCGAGCGTGAATGGCGCCTGCAGGCCCATGACGTACTGGACTTGCCAGCCGAAGCCCCCGGCCCGACCTACAACCTGATATTGCCCCACTCCGAGTGTCCCCACTGCGGCCATCGGATTCGAGTGTGGGAGAACATTCCAATACTCAGTTATCTGTTTTTACGTGGGCGATGCTCGAGCTGTGCAGCGCCGATCAGTAAACGTTACCCGCTGACCGAACTGGCCTGCGGCCTGCTGTCGGCGTTCGTCACCTGGCATTTCGGTTTCGGCTGGCAGGCCTGCATGGTGCTGGTCCTGAGTTGGGGCTTGCTGGCGATGAGCCTGATCGATGCCGAACATCAACTGTTGCCGGACGTACTGGTGATGCCGTTGATGTGGCTGGGACTGGTCCTCAACAGCTTCGGGCTCTTCGTATCACTGCATGACGCGTTCTGGGGCGCGGTGRCCGGCTACATGGCGCTGTGGACGGTGTTCTGGCTGTTCAAGCTGGTCACCGGCAAGGACGGCATCGGTTACGGCGATTTCAAGCTCCTGGCGATGCTCGGCGCCTGGGGCGGCTGGCAGATCCTGCCCATGACCATTCTGCTGTCATCGCTGGTAGGGGCCATTCTCGGGGTGATTTTGCTGCGCCTGCGGGATGCGAAAACCTCGACGCCGCTACCCTTTGGACCCTATCTGGCCATTGCCGGCTGGATTGCCTTGCTCTGGGGTGGTCAAATAACCGGCTTCTATTGGCAGTTTGTCGGTTTGAAATGAATACCCCTGTGGAAAAACCCTGGATTCTCGGCCTGACCGGCGGCATCGGCAGCGGCAAAAGCGCGGCTGCGCAGCACTTCATCGACCTCGGCGTGCACGTGGTGGACGCCGATCATGCGGCTCGCTGGGTGGTCGAACCCGGTCGCCCGGCACTGGCAAAAATCGCCGAGCACTTTGGCCCCGGCGTGTTGCAAGCCGATGGCCAGCTGGATCGTGCAGCCCTGCGCAAGCTGATCTTCGAGGTGCCGGAAGAACGCCGCTGGCTCGAAGCGCTACTGCATCCGTTGATCGCCGAGGAAATCGCCCATCATCTGGCCAAGGCACAATCGCCTTACGCGATTCTGGTTTCGCCGCTGCTGATCGAGTCCGGGCAGTACGCCATGACCCAACGGGTCCTGGTGATCGATGCCCCGGAACAGTTACAGATCGAACGCACCCTGCAGCGTGACCAGCCTGGCTGCACAGCGAGGTCGAACGCCTGCATCACTTTTACCTTACTTTGCGTGGAGGCCAGTCATGAGCCAAACCCCGACCGTCGATTGCCCAACCTGTGGCGCCCCTGTCGAATGGAGCCCCGAGAGCAAGTTCCGGCCGTTCTGTTCGGACCGTTGCAAACTGATCGACTTGGGCGCCTGGGCGTCGGAAGAACACAAGATCCCGGTGCCCCCTGATGCCGAGGACGAGATGTTCAGCGGCGACTTCGACCCGCGTCACTGATCCCGGCCATCAGGGCCGCATAAAGCCATAGTCCTGGCCCTCGTCGAGGTTCTCGGCGAGAAACCGCAACTCATCGGCCAGGTCTTCGATATTGCGCACTGCCTTGCTCTGCTGCACCACCGCACTGAGCAAGGCGCGCAGGCTCAACCCCGGATCAAAGCCCACCTCTTGCGCCACATCCAGACTCTGACGCAACTCCTGCCTGGCCCACTCGTAGACACTCATTTCGATGCTCCTGAAGGTTTTCCGAAGCATGGATTCGTCAACGTTTTTTGGATTTGATGTGGATCAAGATTTGGGATCGTCATCTTTCCAGGGCGCCGATAGATAGCGCGTGCGATTGAACGTCTCCAGCCATTCTGGGCAAAACACCACCAACGCGCTGACCACCATGCCGTTGATGAACGCTTCCGGAAAAATCAGCAACCACAGGTAACCGACAAAGTCTTCCAGCCAGTACGGCATGACGAATCGCTCGTCGTACCACAGCAGCGTGAGCGTCAGGATCAGG
>NZ_JBFTMK010000829.1:0-1453 GCF_056396965.1 Pseudomonas sp. 05N434 | reverse complement strand
CCTTAAATAGCAGCATCCCCATGAAAAACTCTTGAACCCTGAATAGCGGGCTAATATAGGCCAAGCCGTGCGCCGAAAATTCTGTCAATTTATCTGGAGCATAATAATTCACACCGGACAGATCGATAATATAAGAGAACACCAAGCCCAGAACAAGCAAAACCGCCAGTTTAAAGTGCCAATTTTTATTCAGACCTGAAAGCAACAATGGAAATACCGCATAGAAGAACAGCTCCGTAGAGATACTCCAAGAAACGCCATTAAATGAAAAATAGTATGCTGGAACAGGAACAGCAGACTGAAGAAGAGAAATGTTAAGCAAGGCCACTAGCCAGCCATCCTTAGCACCAAGCACCCAATCAGGCGCAGGAAATAAGACCACAACCAACATCAGCGTAAAAATATGCGCAGGCCATATCCTTGAGAATCGCGAAGTATAAAAATTATAAAGCCCTACATATGCCATCTTACTAGAGTACACATAACTAAGTATAAAGCCTGACAGCACAAAGAAAAAACTTACACCAGAAGATAGTGGGAGCCCACTTAGGAATTCGCTGGAAAAAACCAGCCCCTTTGCGTGATGCAATACGATGGCGAAAGCTGCGAAAAAACGGAGCGAAGTCAGGCTGTCGATCATGCCCTTACTGTCCATGAAAGGTAATATCCTGGCGATAACTTATGGGGGCCGGAATGCTACCTTATCTTCACCTCGCTCCGTTAGGATTTACGGGCAATCGGAGGCATCGCACGCAAGCACTGTCTCGCCTGGATCCGAGACTCAGTTGGCCGGAGCTATAGGCCAGCGTGTTGTCGGCGCTGAGGCTGGTAACGCTAACGGTAACCAGGCCCACGACCTACCCCAGTTGAACCGATCACTTACTCACAGTGTCCGGGGCCACCTGCTCGAATACCCCCTTTTTTCCAGGCGAAAAAAACCGCTCAAGGCGGTCATCTGAGTTGCGGGCTCGTTTACGGGGAGGTCGGCCACGTCAGCACTGGCAGACTGCACTCAGGAAAGCCATCAGCTGTCGGCAGATCGCGAAGCGCTTGACGATAATCCAAAACGGCTTTGAGTTTGCTGGCTGTCAGTGTTGGTGTTGCGCCGGCCAGTAACTCGTCTTGATGCCTGATTATCATCCAATCAGAAGTGGACAGCTCGTCTACGCGCTTGCCTAGGATGGCTGCCATTTTCGCGGCACGGATCTCTTCTGGGGTTTGGATCGGCTCCGGACGATTGGTGATAGTCCAGTCGGATCCGTTGAACGTGCAAATCTGAGCGACACTATTGAACGCAGGCGGTTCTACTTTCGTAGCATTTGCCGGGATCAAGAAAATACCCGGCTCCAAAGGCGATTCGAAAGCGTCGGTCATGCCGGTGTATTCGAAGGTTTCAGGGTGGTAACAAAAATACGAGCATAGGCATTCCCCTTAGTATTTAACACATGCCAGA
>NZ_JBFTMK010000828.1:0-1455 GCF_056396965.1 Pseudomonas sp. 05N434 | reverse complement strand
TCACCGGCTCGTGGCTGCGCACCACTTTGCGCAGCCCCGAGGCGTAACGCCCGGCGGACAGCTGGCGCAGTTCAATCTTGCGCCTTTTCATCAGGCGCATGACCTGCTCGTGGTGCACCAGCTCTTCCCGGGCCAGACGCGACATCAGGTTGATCAGATCGACGTGGGAGTGATACTTGGCAATCAGGCTCAACGCCGTGCTGGCCGCCTTGAATTCGCAGTTTTTGTGGTCGATCAGCAGCGTTTCCTGATCGGCCAGCGCGGCCTGGACCCAACCGTCGGGCGTGCGGCAGCCGAGGAACTCGTGAATTTCGGGAAGGATCATGGGGCTCACGGATAAAAGGTTCAAAACGAAGGGCGCCGATTATACCGGCCTGCCGACAGACCACCAGTCGCCACCGTTGATATGCATCAAGTCGCGAATGCCCGACCAGCAACTATAGTTGTCCAACGCAGTGTTTTTACCTTCCTGGAGATCCCGATCATGCAAGCCATTCGCAGCATTCTGGTGGTCATCGAACCCGAACACTCGGAAAGCCTGGCGCTCAAACGGGCCAAATTGATCGCTGGCGTGACCCAGGCTCATCTGCACCTGCTGGTCTGCGATAAAAAGCATGATCACAGCGCGATGCTCGGCGTGCTCAAGGCGGCTCTGCTGGCGGACGGGTACAACGTCACCACCGAGCAAGCCTGGAACGAAAGCCTGCACGACACCATTATCGATGTGCAGCAGGCTGAAGGTTGCGGGCTGGTGGTCAAGCAGCATTATCCCGACAGCCCACYGAAAAAGGCCCTGCTGACTCCGGCGGACTGGAAACTGCTGCGCTACTGCCCGACTCCGGTGCTGCTGGTGAAAACCGCCAAACCCTGGACCGGTGGAGTGATCCTGGCGGCCATCGATGTCGGCAACATGGACGGCGAACACCGCACCTTGCATGCCAGCATCATCGATCATGGCTACGACATTGCCAGCCTGGCCAAAGCCCACTTGCATGTCATCAGCGCCCATCCGTCGCCGATGCTGTCGGCGGCCGACCCGACGATGCAGCTCAAGGAAACCATCGAGGCCCGTTACCGCGAGCAGTGCCAGGCGTTCCAGGCCGAGTTCGACATCGACGACGACCACCTGCACATCGAGGAAGGCCCGGCGGATGTATTGATTCCATTCATGGCCCATAAGCTGGGGGCCTCCGTGACGGTGATCGGCACGGTGGCGCGGACCGGGTTGTCCGGGGCGTTGATCGGCAATACGGCGGAAGTGGTGCTCGATGCGCTGGAAAGCGATGTGCTGGTGCTCAAGCCGGACGACATCATGGATCACCTGGAAGAGATCGTGACCCGGCATTGAGCAAGATCAAGAGATCGCAGCCTCGTTTCACTCGACAGCTCCTACAGGGGAACACGATCCATGTAGGGGCGGTCGAGTGAAACGAGGCGGCGATCTCTTGATCTTGC
>NZ_JBFTMK010000827.1:0-1455 GCF_056396965.1 Pseudomonas sp. 05N434 | reverse complement strand
CGTCACACGTGTCAGCACGAACGCCGCCAATGTACCGAGCGCCACCGCGGCAATCGCCGTGTAGCAGGCGATTTCCAGCGAGCGCACCACCGAGCCCATCAGTTGCGTGTTGTCGAGCAGGCCGACATACCACTTCACCGACCAGCCGCCCCACACCRTCACCAGCTTCGAGGCGTTGAACGAGTAGATCACCAGAATCAGCATCGGCAGGTAGATAAACGACAGGCCGAGCACCAGCATCAATCGTGAAAATCCGAAACGGTTCATCCCCGTCCCTCCATCTCTTTGGCCTGGCTACGGTTGAACAGCAGAATCGGCACAATCAGGATCGCCAGCATCACCACCGCCAGGGCGGACGCCACCGGCCAGTCGCGGTTGTTGAAGAACTCCTGCCACAGCACGCGGCCGATCATCAGGGTTTCCGGGCCACCCAACAGTTCCGGAATCACGAACTCACCGACCACCGGAATGAACACCAGCATGCAGCCTGCGATGATCCCGTTCTTGGCCAGCGGAACCGTGATTTTCCAGAAGTTGTTGAAGTTGCTTGAGCCCAGGTCCGACGCGGCTTCCAGCAGGCTGCCATCGTGCTTCACCAGGTTGGCGTACAGCGGCAGCACCATGAACGGCAGGTACGCGTAGACCACCCCGATGTACACGGCGGTGTTGGTGTTGAGGATCTCGATAGGCTGCGATGTGAGCCCGGTCCACATCAGGAAGGCATTGAGCAATCCGTTGTTGCTGAGGATGCCCATCCACGCATACACGCGGATCAGGATCGCGGTCCAGGTCGGCATCATGATCAACAGCAGCAAGACGTTTTGCGCTTCCTTGCTGGCCTTGGTGATCGCATAAGCCATCGGGAAACCGATCACCAGGCACATCAGCGTGCTTAAGAATGCGACCTTCAACGAGCCGAAGTAAGCCGAGATGTACAGCTCATCCTCGGTCAGCAGCGAGTAGTTGCCGAGGTTCAGCAGCAGCTGGAATTTCTGTTCGGCGAAGGTGTAAATCTCGGAGTAGGGCGGAATGGCCAGGGCTGCTTCCGAGAAGCTGATCTTCATCACCAGGAAGAACGGCAACAGGAAAAACAGGCACAGCCACAGGAATGGAATGCCGATGACCATTTTGCGGCCACTGGGCACCAGGCGCAGGAACTGCTGATTGAAGGTTCTCATGAGCGCAGTACCACGCCGCTGTCGTCTTCCCACCACACGTAGACCTGATCGTCCCATGTCGGGCGTGCGCCACGGCGTTCGGCGTTGGCCATGAACGACTGGACGATCTTGCCGCCAGGCAGCTCCACATAAAACACCGAGTGGCCACCGAGGTAGGCGATGTCATGCACCTTGCCTTCGGACCAGTTGTAGCGGGTCTCGGGCTTGAGGGTGCTGACCAGCATTTTTTCCGGGCGGATAGCGTAGGTGATCGACTTGTCCTGCACCGAGGTACTCA
>NZ_JBFTMK010000826.1:0-1466 GCF_056396965.1 Pseudomonas sp. 05N434 | reverse complement strand
GCGCTGGTGGCTTCACGCAGTTCCGGGAAGGCATTGTTGGTCCCCGTCGACAGGGTCAGCAATGGAATGTCGCCGACTTCGGCAGCCACCGCTTTGTGGGTGCCGTCACCGCCGAGCACGGCAATCAGCGACACGCCGCGTTCAGCCATCCAGCGCGCGGCCTGGCGAGTGTCCGCCACGCTCTGGCGCAAGGTCAGTTCCAGGAACTCCAGAGTTGGCCAGTGGCTGCCACGCGCCTGGCGGCCATGACTGTTCTTCTTCACCGCCGCCGCGATGCCGGTCATGTCGGTGGGCATCAGCACGCGCTCGACACCGGTGGCGCCAAAAGCCGCCAGCAGCCGTTGGATCACCGAGACCTTGTCGGTGCTGGAAAACAACCCGGCATTCGCCGTCAGGCGCCTTACGTCCCGGCCGGACGCCGGATTGGCAATGATGCCGACGGTCAGGGGCAAGCGACTCATGTCGCCACCACGGGTACGGCAGAGTAAAAGCCTCGGCAGGAGGACATAGGGCACCTCTTGTTATTATCGGGTTGCCAGTCGTGCTGGTTGCCGGGGTTAGAGCAAGGCCGGTGCCAGAATCGCAAAAGATCGCCGAAAAGCCCGTTCCAGAGCGGTTTTGACTACATTTCCAAGTGATGGGATCCCGCTCGATTGAGACGTCCCATGTCAGCCTGCACGGGTTAGCGGCCAGACCTTGAGACGTCGCGTCTCAGCTTCGCAGTGGGGTGAACCGATGCTTGTCGACCGTCCGTGAACGGCGCTTAATAGCCCGCACAACTAAAAGAAGATCGAATCGGAGGCCCTAATGCTTTCCGCACACTCGAAGGCGCATGTGGATTGCGTCAGCCGTGTTTTGAAGAACGCAGCGCACCTGCCGCAACTGCCCGTGCCGGACTTGATCCTGGATTCCTGGCGCCGTTCCATGGAGCAACACCACTTGGACCCTGGCTCATTACAAGGGCCGCGGATCCTGTCCCAGAACGTGCTGCAAGAGTGTCGAGAACGCTCCGAACTGTTCCTGCGCATCGCCAGCGAAGAAGTCGCCCGACTCCATGGTCGTGTGCGCGATGCCGACTACTGCGTGTTGCTCACCGACGCCCAGGGCCAGACCATCGACTATCGCGTGGAAACCTCCATCCGTAATGATTGCCGCAAAGCAGGCCTGTACCTGGGCACCTGCTGGTCAGAAGGTGAGGARGGCACCTGCGGGGTGGCTGCGGTGCTGACCGCACGAACACCGGTTACGGTGCACAAGCGGGATCACTTCCGCGCGGCTTTTATCGGACTCACCTGCTCCGCCGCTCCGGTCTTTGACCCTCGGGGGGAACTGCTCGGGGTGCTCGATGTGTCTGCGGTGCGTTCGCCGGACGACCGTCGTTCGCAGCATCTGATCCGGCAGATGGTGGTGCAGAGCGCACGGGAAATAGAACAGGCGTTTTTCATGAACAGTGCCCAGGGTTACTG
>NZ_JBFTMK010000825.1:0-1469 GCF_056396965.1 Pseudomonas sp. 05N434 | reverse complement strand
GGTCCGGGTTGCCTTCCGGGCCTTCGGGGTTGACGTAGATCAGGCCCATTTGCACGGCGGCGAGCGGGTTCTCCAGGTTGCGTTCGCCCTCGGTGCGGCTGTCCTCATTTTTCCCCGGCTCAGCGACGAGAGGACCTTCGCCGGGTTCTTGCATGGGTTCTTTTTTGTCTTTTTCGTAGCGGGTGTCACCTGCCAGCCACTTGTTTTCGGAGCCCCAGTAGACGGCCTCATCCGGTTCCCAGACGTCTGGCCGGCCGCCGGAAAAGCCAAAGGTCTTGAAGCCCATCGACTCCAGTGCAACGTTGCCGGTGAGGACGATCAGGTCAGCCCAGGAGATGTTGCGACCGTACTTTTGCTTGATCGGCCAAAGCAGCCGGCGCGCCTTGTCGAGGCTGACGTTGTCCGGCCAACTGTTGAGCGGGGCGAAGCGCTGCTGACCGGAGCCGGCACCCCCACGACCGTCACCGACGCGGTACGTGCCGGCGGCGTGCCAGGCCATGCGAATAAACAGTGGCCCATAGTGACCGAAGTCCGCAGGCCACCAGTCTTGTGAATCAGTCATCAGTGCATGCAGGTCTTGCTTGACCGCCGCAAAATCCAGTTTTTTGAACGCTTCGGCGTAGTCGTAACCCTCGTCCGTGGGGTCGGACAGCCGCGAGTTCTGGTGCAGGATCTTCAGATTCAGTTGGTTYGGCCACCAATCGCGGTTCGTCGTGCCACCGCCAGCGGCGGCGTGATTGAACGGGCATTTCGATTCATTTGCCATGTGTGCGCTACCTTTGGTCGTGTTCATCCGGCTATCCGGCCCGGGGTTGGGCACGCAATAGCGACGAGCGGAATCAATGACATAGGCTGCAGCCGTGCGATCAATTGATCGTCGTGGTCACACGGGAAATCCGGATAGCGGCAATCGAGTTGCCAGCACGGTGGCCCACGGCAAGCCTAGTACGTTTCCTGACTCATTCGTATCTCTTCTCAGGTCTCAACCGGCCGGCTGATGCCAGCGCTCCAGTAAGGGTAGACGCCTATAAAGCAGTCAGCTAATAGGGGGAGTATTGGGAGGTGATAGGGATAGTCTTTTATCTGAGCCGTCGAGATGGAGTCGCTGTTACGCGTTTCTTTTATCCAGCGCCGGCAAAACGTAATCTGTCGCATCGACCTTTGGATGGAACCAAACCAATGCTGCTAACCCACCGCCCCGTCAGTGCTGAAGACGTGTTGACGATTTGCGACTTTCCTCAAACGCCCCAAGAGCTTTTTTTCATGTTCCCGAAGGCACAGTACCCGCTGACGGAGGCTCAGCTGCTTGCATCGATAGCTCAACGCTCGGACTCAACGGTGGTTGAAGGGGATAATGCTGTTGTCGGTTTTGCTAACTTTTATTCGTTTGAGCGCGATGGCGTTTGCTCAATCGGCAATGTGATCGTTTCGCCCAAGGCTCGGGGGAAAGGTGTCGCGCGGTTTTTGGT
>NZ_JBFTMK010000824.1:0-1471 GCF_056396965.1 Pseudomonas sp. 05N434 | reverse complement strand
GAAGAACCGTATAGCCCTGGATCGCACCGTCGCGCTCAAGACGCTCGATGCGCTGGCGCACCGCATTGCGCGACAAGTTGATCTTGGCACCCAGTTCGATATGGGCTATTCGCGCATTGGCGGTAAGTTCGGCCAGTATGCGTTCGTCCAACGGATCTAGAATGCGCTTCATGCAGACCTCTGCAGCGCCAGACGAAGAGCCTGGCACAGACCGTCAAGATCGCCCTTGGCCAGGTACGGTGGTTGCGCGCGCACCTCGACAGTGCTCGGAACGCTTGCTTGCCAGACGCCCAGTTCGGCCAACAGCGCCGCTGACTTGGCCGGCGCAATTTGCCCGAAGGTGACCATCGGCGCGCCCAGGCTGCGTCGATGAAGCCTGCCGGCCAGTACACCGACAGCGGTGTGAGGATCGATGGCCGAGCCTGTCTCTCGGAACAGTTCGACTACTTCATCGCGCACCTGGGATTCGTGTACGGCATAGGAATCGAAGAGTACTCGAGCACGCAGCCATTGCTGGTTGCCGACGCTCATTTCTCCGCAACTTTCAAAATGCTCCATCAGTGCTTTTGTTGAGCAGCCATCGTGCTCGTAAATCTCCCAGATAAACCGCTCCAGGTTGGAAAACAACGAGAAGTCCATCGCCGGCGACACGGTTCGATTAGTCATCCGGGTGGAGTAGCGATTGCAATGAAAAAACTGGTGCAGGGCATCATTGCTGTTGGTGGAAATGATCACCTGATTGATCGGTAATCCCATTTTCTGCGCAATGTAACCAGCGTAGATTTCGGCCGAGCTGGCAGCTGGAACGCTAAAGCCAACGGGACGCGAGCCACCGCCCAGTTGCAAGGCCGCGTGGAAGTAAAAAACGATCTGGGCCAGGACGCCGATCCAATTGGTCGAGTTGAAACAGACCGGCAACACTCCATCCACCGGCCACTCACGCAAGAGCCGGGAGACCAGCGTCTGGCAATCATCGAAATTACCGTCAACCGGAAACAGCTGAACCCGCTGCGGGTCGGCTGCCTGCAAGGCACTGAGTTGCTCAGGTGCAAGCCCGTCGCGCGGATACAGTATTGCCATGCGGGCGGCCGGGCAGTTAGCAAAGGCTTCAAGCGCCGCGACGCCGGTATCACCGTTAGTTGCACCGACCACCAACGCTTCTTYACCGATCTCCGTCAGGAAATGGTCGACCAGGCGCGACTGCAATTGCGCGGCGAAATCCTTGGAAGAACCGGTCGGACCATGAAACAGCTGGAGTATCCACTCGTTGTGCCCGATTTGCTCAAGCGGCGTAATAGCGCGGTGCTTGAATTGTTGATAGCTGTCACTGAGCAAGGCACGCAGGGTGCTTTCGTCTATGGAAGAGCCGACAAAAGGCGAAATCACTCGCCAAACCAACTCATCAAACGGCAGCCACGACCAGCCAGCAATCTGTTTCTCGGTAAAGACAGGCAAACTGGCTGGGACATAG
>NZ_JBFTMK010000823.1:0-1473 GCF_056396965.1 Pseudomonas sp. 05N434 | reverse complement strand
ACATTGGTGCTTATAGCGCGTTGAAGAGCCTGGTCAAAAAATCAGCGCTTCCCTAATCGCTGGTGATTTTTTAAACTGTTGAGTCCGCTCGCCCAACCGGGCAGCGCGCATATTGCATTCGCTCCGAGGAATACCATGGCCCGCGTAACCGTTGAAGACTGCCTAGAACACGTGGAAAACCGCTTTGAGCTGGTCATGCTCTCTACCAAGCGTGCCCGTCAACTGGCCACTGGTGGCAAAGAGCCCCTGGTTCAGTGGGAAAACGACAAGCCTACAGTTGTAGCGCTGCGTGAAATCGCTGAAGGCCTGATGAGCTACGAGTTCATCGCCAACGCTGAAATCGTCGAAGACGAACCGCTGTTCGCAGCGTTCGAGGACGAGTCCAACGAGGCAGTATAAGCCATGCCTGGTCGACGTAGCACGGCGCGGGGTCATAGCAAACGGCAGGAATTATCATGCCGAGCATAGACGCCCTCGCCGATCGCTTATCGACCTACCTCGGCAAGGACCAGGTCAACCTGGTCCGCCGAGCGTACTTCTACGCCGAACAAGCCCACGACGGTCAACGCCGCCGCAGCGGTGAGGCGTACGTCACGCATCCTCTTGCGGTGGCGAATATTCTTGCCGACATGCACATGGACCATCAAAGCTTGATGGCTGCAATGCTGCATGACGTGATCGAAGACACCGGTATTGCCAAGGAAGCGCTGCAAGCGCAGTTCGGCGAAACCGTGGCCGAACTGGTCGACGGGGTCAGCAAACTGACCCAGATGAACTTCGAGACCAAAGCCGAAGCCCAGGCCGAAAACTTCCAGAAAATGGCCATGGCCATGGCGCGCGACATTCGCGTGATCCTGGTCAAGCTGGCCGACCGCCTGCACAACATGCGTACCCTGGAAGTGCTGTCCGGCGAAAAACGCCGGCGGATCGCCAAGGAAACCCTGGAAATCTATGCGCCCATCGCCAACCGGCTGGGCATGCACGCCATCCGCATAGAATTCGAAGACCTCGGCTTCAAGGCCATGCACCCGATGCGTTCCGCGCGGATCAACCAGGCGGTCAAACGCGCCCGGGGCAACCGCAAGGAAATCGTCAACAAGATCGAAGAGTCCCTCAGCCACTGCCTGGCCATCGACGGCATCCAGGGTGAGGTCAGCGGTCGTCAGAAACACCTCTATGGCATCTACAAAAAAATGCGCGGCAAGCGTCGGGCCTTCAACGAGATCATGGACGTCTACGCGTTCCGGATCATCGTCGACAAGGTCGATACTTGCTACCGCGTGCTGGGTGCTGTGCATAATTTGTACAAACCGTTGCCGGGGCGCTTCAAGGATTACATCGCGATCCCCAAGGCCAACGGCTACCAGTCGCTGCATACCACGCTGTTCGGCATGCACGGTGTACCGATCGAGATCCAGATCCGCACCCGTGAAATGGAAGAGATGGCCAACAATGGCATCGCCGCCCATTGGC
>NZ_JBFTMK010000822.1:0-1477 GCF_056396965.1 Pseudomonas sp. 05N434 | reverse complement strand
CGCCAAGGGGCTGTTGCAACCTAGCGTGACCTTCAGATCTTTTCTATACATGTTAACTTTTTTTCATGGACTCAAAAAAGTCCGTCAAAACTGTTGCTCTCATGGATACGTCGATCATCTCAGCCGACAATCTAAAATCTGAAGAGTCTTTCGCCCTATTGGCAATCAAGAGATGATTGATTAGGCGAATAATATACGAAAACGGTATTCGTGGCAGCACGCTCTCACCGACCAACTGGATCAAAGCATTCCAAATGTCGCCATGCTGAGCCGCAAGACGATAGTTGTTGGAGAACGCGACCGGAAGAAAAAATTCAGTATAGGAGCACCCTGAATTCGGCGGAAACTCTGTGACCTCGTCAAAGTCATACAGAATGGCCTGAAATACATTGGCCGACAAGCACCCTTCAAAGCGCACGGGCTCACTTAGGAACCGGGCAACCAGGTTGTAGGCCGCCAAAGTAATTAAAAGATTTCGAGTTTCGAGGATTTGCGGCTGACCGAAGCCTAAAGTCGTCATGCTAATCCCTTTTGCATCAAGCCGATTATGAATCACCAAAAGATCGTTATACGACTGCAACAACATCAACTGCATCTCATCAATAATCAGAACAAACTGATCTCCGCCTTTGAGTTCGCACTCGGCAGCAATATGCTCAATATAGCGTTCCAATTGTATCGCGCGACTCTCCCGGTTGGCCACGGCCAATTTTGCTGACTTCAGCAAGTCGCCGACCAAATAAGTAGTTCGCTCGCTATCCATTGTATGATACAAAACATACGAATCGGGAAACTCACTGGCAAGTAAGTCCCTGATAGCATAAGCACATCGGGTTTTACCCATTCGAGGGGAGGCAAACATAAAGGCGCCGGAGTGCCTGAAAAACACTTTCTCCCGGAACATGGCATAAGACGCTTTGATCATGGGGGTCAGAATGGTATACTGATTTCGTTTGACCGGATGGGTTCGAAATAGCTCCGAACGAGATTTATCATCGAGCACTAACATACATCACCTCATCTTGTTTTTACCGAGCAACTTGTTAAGGTCAGGCATGGGTGCAAAGCTGGAGTGGCTTATTGATTCAGGGTCGATTGATAAAACTGATGGGTATTCTGCACCCTCTATTGCGTCATGGATATTTAAGCTCAGACCAGTTTCATCGGAGAGCCGTTTCGCCTCGGTCGCCTGCCGAGGACTGAGGGGGGATTTAGACTTTTTCATTGCTGCTTTGTTTTTTGTGGTCAAATGCTCCATATACACCTGCACGGGGTTCTGTCCGGTGGCGATGATGACCACCCGTTGAGATACCAGTTTATTGATTGCTTGTCGGGTAGTCAGGCTGTGTTTCAAATCCGCCCAATGCCCCATAGCAACCAACTTTCCTAAAGGCTCACCCTGTAACGTGAATACGTTTAGATATCGAATGTCATCCTCAAAAATTTCGATAATGATTTGTTTTCCGACTAAATGAGC
>NZ_JBFTMK010000821.1:0-1480 GCF_056396965.1 Pseudomonas sp. 05N434 | reverse complement strand
ACCACAATGGTCGCGGTTGGACGCACGGTGTCGATGGCGTAGTTGTTGGAGTCGGTCACACCGACGCCGCTGTTGCCCGACACGTTGGTCACACCGCTGTTGTCCAGGCGGATCAGGTTAGTGGTGTCCGTGACGCTGGCGGCAGGCGTGAAAGTCGCCGTCCAGGTCACGCCGCCATCGCTGGAAGAAACACTGCTGAGGGTGCCGTTGGCGACCGTCAGGTCAGCATTGGTGAAACCGCTCACCGCTTCGCTGAAGGTAATGGTCACCAGCGAGGTTTCACCGGCCTTGAGGGCACTGTCGGCAACGACGATGGTGGCGGTCGGCACCTGGGTTTCCACCACATAGTTGGCCGAGTTGGTGGTGCCCGCTCCAGTGTTGCCGGCCACGTCCGACACGCCGCTGTTGTTCA
This sequence comes from Pseudomonas sp. 05N434, assembly GCF_056396965.1. Classification (NCBI taxonomy): domain Bacteria; kingdom Pseudomonadati; phylum Pseudomonadota; class Gammaproteobacteria; order Pseudomonadales; family Pseudomonadaceae; genus Pseudomonas; species Pseudomonas sp. 05N434. Next base: position 1,068 of record NZ_JBFTMK010000821.1, on the reverse strand, counting down.
GGGTAATGATGTTGCTGGCGTCGGTAACCCCGGCAGTCGGGGTGAAGGTCGCGGTCCAGGTGATGCCGCCGTCGCTGCTGCTCACCGCGCTCAAGGTCCCGTTGGCGACGCTCAAGTCACTGTTGTCGAAACCCGTCACCGCTTCGCTGAAGGTGATGGTCACCAGGGCCGTTTCCCCCGGTTTCAAGGTCGAATCACTCAACACGATGGTGGCCGTCGGACGCTGGCTGTCGATGGCGTAGTTGTTGGAATCAGTGGTGCCGCTGCCGGCGTTGCCCGCCAGGTCGCTGATCCCGGTGTTGTCCAGGGTGATCAGGTTAGTGGTGTCGTTGATGCCCGCCGAAGGCGTGAAGGTCGCCGTCCAGGTGATGCCGCCATCGCCGCTGCTCACCGCGCTCAGCGTACCGTTGGCGATGGTCAGGTCGGCGTTGGTAAAACCGCTCACCGCTTCGCTGAAGGTGATGGTCACGAGCGAGGTTTCGCCGATTTGCAGCGCCGTGTCCGCGACCACGATGGTAGCCGTCGGGCGCACGGTGTCGATGGCGTAGTTGTTGGAATCGGTAGTGCCGCTGCCCACGTTACCGGAGGCGGCCGCCTGCACGCCGGTGTTGTCCAGGGTGATCAGGTTGGTCGCGTCGGTGATGCTGGCRGTCGGGGTGAACRTSGCCGTCCAGGTGATGCCGCCATCGCTGCTGCTCACTGCCGTGAGCGTACCGTTGGCGATGGTCAGGTCGGCATTGGTGAAACCGGTCACCGCTTCACTGAAGGTAATGGTCACCAGCGACGTTTCACCGATTTTCAGCGCGTTGTCGGCCACCACGATGGTGGCCGTTGGCAGCACCGTATCGATGGTGTAGTTGCCCGAGTTGGTGGTGCCACTGCCGGTGTTGCCGGCCACATCGGTCACACCGGTATTGTTCAGGGTGATGACGTTGCTCGTGTCATTCACGCCGGCGGTTGGGGTGAAGGTCGCGGTCCAGGTGATGCCGCCATCGCTGCTGCTCACTGCCGTGAGCGTACCGTTGGCGATGGTCAGGTCGGCATTGGTGAAACCGGTCACCGCTTCAC
>NZ_JBFTMK010000820.1:0-1491 GCF_056396965.1 Pseudomonas sp. 05N434 | reverse complement strand
ACCGGGGTGGTCGCAGAGTAATCAAGGTAAATCGGCAATTTCATGGACTATCTCCTAAATCAGGCTGGCTGGCGTGCCGCTAGCTCTTTGGCTGTCATTCGACGGCGGACGCTTCAATCTTGTCCAGGCGTGGCGCCTTGCTGTTGCAACGACGCTGGTCCTGACGCTGGGCTACTTCTTGCACCTCACGGCGAGTTACAAGGTCAGCCAAGCTGATACCGCTCAGAAATTCGTGAATCTGCAGGCTAAGATCGCACCACAAATGGTGAGTCAGACAGGTGTCGCCGGAATGGCAATCGCCCTGGCCCTGGCACTTGGTTGCATCGACCGATTCGTTGACCGCATCGATTACCTGGGCGACCTGGATGCCCTGCATGTCGCGGGACAATTGGTAGCCACCGCCCGGACCGCGAACACTGGACACCAGATTGCTACGGCGCAATTTGGCGAAAAGCTGCTCGAGGTAGGACAGGGAGATGCCTTGGCGCTCGGAGATATCGGCCAGGGACACCGGCCCGTGCTGCGCGTGTAACGCCAGGTCAAGCATGGCGGTCACGGCGTATCGGCCTTTTGTAGTCAGTCGCATGGACAATTACCACGGAGTTCGGAATGGGGCGAGTATGCAATTCCCGAGTATTTAAGTCAACTATAAGACCTAGCGTATTACTCAGGTTTACCCGCAAAAGAGCGCGCGCATCATAGCAGGGTCTACGGTGCAATGGCACACCAACCAGCGCGGTGCAAATGCCTGAATGCGACCCTGCCGTGAATCAGCTGGCCCTGCTTTCGTCCTTGCCCTTCACACAGGCAAAGTCTTCTTCACGCAGTTCAGGCAGATCCTTGGCACAGTAATTACTGCCCAGATCCTTCAGCGCTCCACACATACCCTCCAGACGCCCATCGACCGCCTGCAAGTGATCGAGCAACTGACCAATCGCCCGGGCCACCGGGTCCGGCATGTCTTCGCCGACACCGTAGGCATCGAAGCCGATCTTCTCGGCCATGGCCTTGCGCTTGGCATCCTGCTCATCGTCGGACTTGACGATAATCCGCCCCGGAATCCCCACCACCGTCGCACCCGGCGGAACTGCCTTGGTGACCACGGCATTGGAACCCACCTTGGCCCCGGCACCGACAGTGAATGGGCCGAGCACCTTGGCGCCCGCGCCAACCACCACGCCGTCTTCCAGGGTCGGGTGACGCTTGCCCTTGTTCCAGCTGGTGCCACCAAGGGTCACGCCCTGATAAAGGGTGACATCGTTGCCGATCTCGGCAGTCTCACCAATAACGATGCCCATGCCATGGTCGATAAAGAAGCGACGACCGACCTTGGCCCCCGGATGAATCTCGATCCCGGTCAACCAGCGACCGAAGTTCGACACCAGCCGCGCCAGCCATTTCAGCTCTGTGCGCCACAGGAGCGATGACAGGCGATGGATCCAGATGGCATGCATGCCCGGATAGCAGGTCAGGACCTCAAAAGCATTACGC
>NZ_JBFTMK010000819.1:0-1492 GCF_056396965.1 Pseudomonas sp. 05N434 | reverse complement strand
CGACCAATCCCGATGATTCGAAGACGCTGACCTCGGACAGCCTGGTGACGCTGACGGCGACCAAGACCGATGGGGACGGCGACAGCGTCCATGCCACCCTCAATATCGGGCAGAACCTGGTGTTCAAGGATGACGCCCCCAGCATCAGCACCACCGGCACCGAGCCAACGCTGACAGTCGACGAAACGGTACTGGCGACCAACGATACCAAGAGCTTCGCCGCCAACTTCAGCTCGGCGTATGGCGCTGACGGGGCCGGCACCCTGACTTATGCGCTGGGCGTGGTCGCGGGCGCCTCAGGGCTGGTGGACACAGCCACGGGCGAGGCGGTGAACCTGTCGCTCAATGGCGGCGTGGTGGAAGGTCACACGGCCACCACCAACCTACTGGTGTTCACCGTCAGTGTGGCCGCCAATGGCGACGTCACCCTCGACCAGCTCCGCGCCGTGGTGCATCCCAATACCACCAATCCCGATGATTCGAAGACCCTGACCGCGGACAATCTGGTGACGCTGACGGCAACCATCACTGACAAGGACGGCGACAGTGCCCACGCCACCCTCAACATCGGCCAGAACCTGGTGTTCAAGGACGACGGGCCGAGCATCAGCACCACTGGCACGGAACCGACGCTGACAGTCGACGAAACGGCACTGGCCACCAACGACACCCAGAGCTTTGCGGCCAACTTCACCTCGGCGTATGGCGCCGATGGCGCCGGCACGCTGACCTATGCACTGGGCGTGGTGGCGGGTGCCTCCGGGCTGACCGACACGGCCACCGGCCAAGTGGTGAATTTGTCGGTTAACGGCGGCGTGGTCGAAGGCCGCACGGCGACGAGCAACGATCTGGTATTCACGGTCAGCGTCGCCGCCAACGGTGACGTCACCCTCGACCAACTCCGGGCCGTGGTGCATTCCGACGCAAGCAATCCGGATGATTCGAAGACGCTGACTTCGGACAGCCTGGTGACGCTGACAGCGACCAAGACCGACAAGGACGGCGACAGCGCCCAGGCCACCCTCAACATCGGCCAGAACCTGGTGTTCAAGGACGACGGGCCAAGTATCAGCACCACCGGTACAGAACCGACGCTGACAGTGGACGAAACGGTACTGGCGACCAACGATACCAAGAGCTTTGCCGCCAACTTCACCTCGGCGTWTGGCGCTGATGGCGCCGGCACGCTGACCTATGCGCTGGGCGTGGTCGCGGGAGGCTCCGGGCTGACGGATACGGCCACGGGCCAGGCGGTCAACCTGTCGCTCAACGGCGGCGTGGTGGAAGGCCACACGGCGATTAGCAACGACCTGGTGTTCACGGTCAGTGTCGCCGCTAATGGCGACGTCACCCTCGACCAGATCCGCGCTGTGGTGCATTCCGTCACGACCAATCCCGATGACTCGACGAGCCTGACCTCGGACGATCTGGTGACCCTGACGGCGACCAAAACCGACAAGGACGGCGACAGCGCCCAGGCCACCCTCAACAT
>NZ_JBFTMK010000818.1:0-1495 GCF_056396965.1 Pseudomonas sp. 05N434 | reverse complement strand
GTGGCAGCACTCAACGCCCAGTCGCTCCAGCCCACTAGTGAGCAGGCGAGCAGCATGAGTGAGCGACGAGGAGGAAAGGTCCGGCGAGTGGAAGGCTTCAAGATCGTTGCGTGTCCGCGGTGGGGTCGATGGGTGATGGAGTGGCCGGGCGTTTGCGCAGCAGCGCCTGGCTGTCCTTTAGGGTGGCAACGAACAAGCGCAGGATGGCGCGCAAGCCAATGCTGCTGACCTCGCGCAACGCTGACATTGGCGCGTCGAGGCGGCCGTTGCCCCACGTGTTGGCCCAGGTGTCGGCCCGTGAAAAGGTCAGTCGCACCAGCTCACTTTGCTGGCGCAGGGTCAAACCCTCGAATTTCACGCCTGCCACGTTGTCGTTGCTGAAGATCGTTGTTGCGGGAAAGAGGCTTGAGGGAGGTGTGCGCAGAATGCACAGCCGCAGCTTCTCTTTGGCGCTGAGCTGAACTTGCGGTGGCAGTGCCAGACCCACGCCGTTTTGTGAGAAGTCCCGGGTTATGCAATCGAACGATGTGCCGTCTTCGCGATAGACGCGCACGGGCAGATCCGCGGGCACCCTGGGCTCGTTGCGCACCTGAGAGGACTCAGTGGCCACCGCCACGGCGGTGCTGACGATGATGATGTTGTACACGGTCCAGATCAGGTTGATCAGCAGGGTAGTGACCTCGGCCGAATCACTCCCGACCAGTTTCACCACGCCGATCGCCAGACCGATCATGTTCAAGGTCAACAGGACGATGTAAGGCCGCGCGAGCTTCCAGTTGAAATAGTCCTTTTCGACGGTGCCGCCCTTGTCGGTTACGTTGAATTTGCCCAGCGAAGGGCTGATTAGAGCCAGCAGGACCGGTCGCATGATGTGCCAGGCCAACACCGACTCATACACTTCGTTCCAGAAGGAATGGCGGAAGCGCCCCTGGATGCTGGAGTTGGTCAGGCTGGAATGGAAAATATGCGGCAGTACATAGACCGTGACCATCAACGCCGAGGCATGGAAAATCTGCGCGTCGAAAAACAGGTAGGCCAATGGTGCGGTCAAGAACACCAGGCGGGGCAGGCTGTAGAAAAAGTGCATCATGGCATTGAGGTAGCAGATGCGCTGCCCCAGGTTCAGCCCTTTGCCAAACAAGGGATTGTCGGTCCGAAAAATCTGCACCATGCCCCGTGCCCAGCGTATGCGCTGGCTGATGTGTCGGGAAAGGCTTTCGGTGGCCAGTCCCGCCGCTTGTGGAATGGCGAGGTAAGCGGTGTTGAAACCACGGCGATTGAGCTTGAGTGCCGTGTGCGCATCTTCGGTCACGGTCTCGGTGGCGATGCCGCCGACTTCCAGCAAGTGAGTCCGCCGGATGACCGCGCAGGAGCCACAGAAGAATGCCGCGTTCCACAAGTCGTTGCCGTCCTGCACCAGGCCGTAGAACAGCTCACCTTCATTGGGTACCGAGCGAAAGGTATCGAGGTTTTTTTCGAACGGATCGGGTGAGTA
>NZ_JBFTMK010000817.1:0-1496 GCF_056396965.1 Pseudomonas sp. 05N434 | reverse complement strand
TCCTGGGCGTGGGAGCGCAACTGACTGAGCATCTGTTCACGGGAGCTTTCCAGGCTGACAAAAAAACTGCCGCTGAAGGCCACCAGCAAGAACAGGCAAATGGCGAGGAACAACTGTTTGCGCAGTGACATGAAAACACTCCTTGCAGTGGCGGCTAGCCTTCGCCCACGGCGAACCCTTCGATTTGCATCTTTTTCAATACGTCTTGCCAGCGCGACAGTTTTTTCGAGTCGCTGCTGCGTTTACCACCATTGGCTCCCGGCAAGTACAGGCCTTCGGCGTTGAAGGCGTACACCGGCAGCAAGTCTTTGCGTTGGGAGGCGGGGCGGATCTCGTCGATCAGGTTGTCCAGCACCAGCGGATCGGCCGTGGGGCTGCTGTAGAAGGTCAACACCATGTGCGCCTGGTTCTGGGTCAGGGCCTTGACGTAGGTGATGCGTAGTTTTTCGCTGGGAATCCCGAGGTGACGCAGGCTGAAGTATTTCGCCAGGGCGAAGTCTTCGCAGTCGCCTGCGGCTTTGATCAAGGACTCCACGGGCGTGGCCCAGTAATCGGTCTGATGCCAGATGCGCGTGTCATCCTGAAAACTCAGTTGCTGATTGAAGAAGTGATTGACCGCGTTCAGTTGTTCGCGCTCAGGCTGGTTGCGTTCGCTTTGCAGCATTTGGCTCCAGGCCTCGATCCGTCCCTGTGCCTCGCCAAGGGGGCCGTAGCGTTTTTCGGCCGTTTGCAGAACCTGCGCAAAATCCCAGTCGGCCCAGACACTGCCCAACCCGGCCAGTAGAAAACTCGCCAGCAGCAGCCATCCGCCGAACCGAAGTCGGAGCGTTGACCATCCTGGACTACGCGGACTGCGGGGCATGTCTGGCTGCTCGGGTGCAGATGTCTGAAGTCTAGGCGGTGTTTACGGGGCGGTCGGGTAGGTCGTCGGACGAAAGGATGTCGGCGGGTTGTTTCCTGTGGCGAGGGAGCTTGCTCCCGTTCGGCTGCGCAGCAGTCGCCAAACCGATCAATGAGGTGTGTCAGGAGAAGGCGGGTTGCAGGTTTTGGGGCTGCTTCGCAACCCAGCGGGAGCAAGCTCCCTCGCCACAAAAGCCTCGAGCCATCGATAGGAATCAGGGTTTATGCAGGGTTTTCTGCTTGAGGATATAAACCGTCACCAGCACCGCACTGGTCAGCATGAACCCGCGCGCCCACGGCAGGGGCACCAGGTAGCAGGAGAACAGGATGCTCGTCCACATCAACCCGATGGTGTAGACCTTGCCCTTGAGCGGAATGCCGTTGCCGTCCAGATAGTCGCGAATCCAGGGTCCAAGCCGTGGATGTTCAACCAGCCAGTGATAGAAACGCGGCGAACTGCGGGCGAAGCAGGCTGCCGCCAACAGCAGGAACGGTGTGGTGGGCARCACCGGCAGGAAAATCCCGATCACCCCCAGCGCTACGCTCAGCCAGCCGATGGCCAGCAGCACGTAGCGCAACATCAGGGGGCGGTTGCC
>NZ_JBFTMK010000816.1:0-1500 GCF_056396965.1 Pseudomonas sp. 05N434 | reverse complement strand
CGAAGTGCGAGTTTGATTAAAGAGTTGTATGCCGAAGATTTTGATGTCTTCGAATATGATAGGCAAGTACCAGAACGTACAGAAGCGTTTTCGGTAGAGCAGTTGGATCTTGCGTTTGACGCGGCCAGGCTGATTCGGGAAAGTCGTCAACAAATAGGTGCGCGCTCCCTTCAAATTCAGGACTTGACCCAACAGATCGAGGATTTGAATCAGCGAATTGCCTCATTGAACCCGACTCTGTTCGAGCGTGAATCGCAGTTAAAAGAGCTCATGGGTTCTTTGGTTAAACGTGACCGGCATATCGCCAGTCTTGAGCAATCTGTGGGTGTGCTCAATAGGCAGTTAGTCGATCTCAAAGCCGTTTTGGTTGATTACGAAAAAGAGAATGTCAGTCTGAAGGCTGATCTGCTCAAGACGCAGCAGGAACTCCAGGCATTACTCTCTTCGCATTCCTGGCGTTTAATGTCGTCTGTGCGCATGGTTTCAGGGTTTGTGCGAGAGTCCGTCCATAACGTCAGAACGCTGACATGGAGTAAAGTTGTCGACTCGTTAAGGCGTCGTCGAGAGCTTTATAACGAAAATACTCTTCGTGAGATTCAGGAAAGCGGGTTGTTTGATCCGGATTATTACCTGGCCAATAATGCAGAAGTGCGTGCAAAAGGCACTGATCCACTCAAGCACTACATGCTCAAGGGCTGGATAGAAAATCGCAATCCTTGCGCCGCTTTCAGTCCTTCGGATTATCTGTTGGCCAACCCTGATGTTGCCGAGGCTCAGGTTCATCCGCTGCTTCACTACATTCAATGCGGACAGCTCGAAGGTCGCCCAATCAGATTGCCAGTTCGCATTTGCGAAATGACGGCGGTCAAGCGTCGACCCGTCGGGCGCAATGCGGTTTTCAATCCGTATGGTGAATATACACCGATACCGGTTCTCAAGGCTGTGCTCGAGGCACAGATCGAAGCCGTCAAAAAGTCAGGATTGTTCGACGAGAAGTACTACCTTGCGATGTACAGCGATGTGCCAGAGGTCTCGGTCGATCCGCTCAGGCACTACTGTGAACAGGGCTGGCGCGAAGGTAAAAATCCTTCCATGGACTTTGATACGCGCGCCTATCTCGCACTTTACAAAGACATTCAACACATTGGTCTCAACCCGCTTTGGCATTACATTGTCACTGGCGCGGCGGAGCATAGAATAGCGGTACCGGATGCACTCATTAATCACGAAAACGACATCCGTTTTGGTGAGGTTAACAGCGACATCAAGTTGCTCGCGTTCTATGTATCGCCTGACTGGGAGGCGTTGCGTAGTGCCAGATTCGCTGCCAAAGGCAATTCGCAGCGACCACGTCCTGACAAGATGCTTGGGTTGTATGATCCGTTGGATGGGCGTGTGCTCACCCAGCAGGTACTCAGTGCCAAGAGCCATGGCTTTTTTGGCTTTTGCTTTAAACTGAGCGCGGATTCGGTTGTGCAAGCGTCGCCACAGCCTCTGGAC
>NZ_JBFTMK010000815.1:0-1508 GCF_056396965.1 Pseudomonas sp. 05N434 | reverse complement strand
GATCAGGATACACTCCTCGACCAGGGGGCTCAGAAAACGCAATATAAAGCACGCTAAGACAAATGCTGCGGCGGCCGCTGATGGATGTCCACCTCGCGCCATTCTTTAAGTAAGACTTGCCTCCGACGAGGGTAGCGCTCGGGCTTTACTCTCAAAGCAGATATGCGATCAGTCCTAAAGTGACGGAACTCTTGCCGTAGTTCGCACCACCCGGCAAGCATTCGAGCATGATCAAAATAGCCCAGCGCAACGGGCCAAATCGTTCTCTCTGAACTAGCTCCCTTCAGATCTAGATACTTGATTATTACCTTATGCTCGACTCGAATGGCCCTTCGAATCTGCGACAGATCGATGGCCTCTAATTCTGTTTGATCCCCTTTGCCAACCACCAATGAATTGGTATCAAGTGCGGTCCGCAGGTCTTGGGGTAAAACAGAAGCTATTTTTGACAATGCTCCTTTTGCGGCACTACTCAGTTGAAGGTCAGCACGCTCGGACACCCAGCGAGAACCCAAGACAAGGGCCTCTATTTCCTCCTCGGTAAACATCAATGGCGGGAGCATAAAGCCGGGGCGTAAAACGTAACCAAGTCCTGGCTCGCCTTCAATGTTGGCACCTTGCCCCTGAAGCGTTGCGATATCTCTGTAAAGCGTACGAACGCTTATCCCCAGTTCTTTGGCCAAATGATTGCCAGTCACTGGAAAACGATGGCTTCGCAGGGTCTGAATCAGATCAAATAATCTTTCGGTGCGAGACATAAGTGGCTTTGTTGGTGGTGTGATCTCAACGAGATGCTGCCATCATTTGGCAGCAAGTCAAAGAACTGATTGCCATCAAACTCTGGGGAAGGCTACTGAAGGCCATTTGGATCATGCTGATAGCGATGTTCAACGGAAACGACCTGATAGGAAGAGCTTTCCTGGCAGGCTGATGAGAGCAGACGCAACGCACGCATCACTACTGACACTTTCTGTCAGTATGCAGGAAGACAATGGCAGTGTTGATCACTAAACAAGGAGCTAAAACCATGCGTCTTCACTACCATCCCGCATCAACTTGCAGCCGCCGAGTGCTGATGGCCGCACATTACCTCGAAATCAAAGTCGATCTCGTGCTGGTGAATCTGTTCAATGGGGAGCAGAACTCTCCTGAATTTCTGAAACTTAACCCGAATCATCGGGTTCCGGTTCTCGAACATGATGGATTTGTTCTTTGGGAGTCTTACGCCATCATGCAGTACTTGGCGAATATGACCCCTAGCCAAACTATTTATCCCATCGAACCCCGTGGCCGTGCTGACGTTAACCGCTGGCTTTTTTGGTGTGGGCAGTATTTCATGCCGGGCGTCGGCATTCTTAACTGGGAGAACTCGATCAAGTCTTTGGCTGGAATTGGTTCGCCCGACCCCAGTGAGGTCGCTCGCGGAGAGCGGCTTGTGACTGAAGCTGCGAAAATTCTTGATGCGCACCTTAGTAATCGAGAATGGATTTGCGACACCGGTCTTTCAC
>NZ_JBFTMK010000814.1:0-1514 GCF_056396965.1 Pseudomonas sp. 05N434 | reverse complement strand
AGCATGAACGGGTCTTTTTTCTCGCCTTCCAGGGTGTCCAGCAGCTGTGCGTCACGGGCGGTGCCCAGTGTCGCGACGACCAGAGCCTGGGTTTCGCCACGGGTGAACAGTGCCGAACCGTGGGTCTTCGGCAGAACACCCACTTCGATGTTCAGCGGACGTACGGTGCGGGTGTCGCGGCCGTCGATACGTGGCTTGCCGTTAACGATGTTTTCGCGAACGGTGCGGTATTCGATTTCGCCGAAAGCAGCTTTGACGTCAGCAGCGGAAGGCTGGCCTTCTTCACCGGACAGCTTGGCAACCACTTGGTCTTTCAGTTCGCCCAGACGAGCGTAACGGTCGGCCTTGATGGTGATGGTGTAAGCCTGGGAGATCGCTTCGCCGAACTCGGCACGGATAGCACCCAGCAGAGCAGTGGCTTCTGGCTGAGGAGCCCAGGCCCAGGTCGGCTTGGCAGCTTCAGCGGCCAGTTCTTTAACGGCGTTGATCACCACCTGGAACTCGTCGTGAGCAAACAGTACTGCGCCCAGCATCTGGTCTTCGGTCAGCTCTTTGGCTTCCGATTCAACCATCAACACGGCTTCCGAAGTACCGGCAACGACCATGTCCAGGCTCGAAGCTTTCAGTTGTTCGTAAGTCGGGTTCAGCAGGTAACCGGTGCTTTCGTGGAACGCAACGCGGGCAGCGCCGATCGGGCCATCGAAAGGAATGCCGGAGATAGCCAGCGCAGCCGAGGTACCGATCATCGCAGCGATGTCCGGATCGGTCTTCTTGCTGGTGGAAACGACGGTGCAGACAACCTGCACTTCGTTCATGAAACCTTCAGGGAACAGTGGACGGATCGGACGGTCGATCAGTCGGGAAGTCAGGGTTTCTTTCTCGGAAGGACGGCCTTCACGCTTGAAGAAACCGCCAGGGATCTTACCGGCGGCGTAAGTCTTTTCCTGGTAGTGAACAGACAGAGGGAAGAAGCCCTTGCCTGGATCAGCTTGTTTGGCACCGACTACGGTCACCAATACGCTGACGTCGTCGTCAACGGTGACCAATACTGCGCCGGAGGCCTGACGGGCGATACGGCCAGTCTCGAGGGTAACGGTCGACTGACCGAACTGGAATTTTTTGATTACCGGGTTCACGGTGTCCTACCTTCTTTGTGGCTCTTGGGGGAACTTGTCTTCTTGCGAAATTCGTGGGCAACGCCGGGAATCGGCCCGACTGTCATTGTCCAGGGTAAAACTATTGTCCAGATAAAACTTGAGGCTGGGAGCCTGCCATGTACCTGCGGGAAACCCGCTGGCACACAGCAAACAACCAACCTCTAGCGCAATCGCTTATTAGCGACGCAGACCCAGGCGAGCGATCAGAGCGCTGTAACGGCTCACGTCCTTGCCTTTCAGGTAGTCCAGCAGCTTACGACGCTGGTTAACCATGCGGATCAGACCACGACGGGAGTGGTGATCTTTACCGTTGGCCTTGAAGTGACCTTGCAGTTTGTTGATGTTGGCGGTCAGCAG
>NZ_JBFTMK010000813.1:0-1518 GCF_056396965.1 Pseudomonas sp. 05N434 | reverse complement strand
CTGAAACAGTGTGTTGAAAACCTCCGCAGTCGTATCCCGCACGCTGTCCGGCGTAGCCTTGGACAAGGACCAGGTCGCGGCGCCATCGGTGGAGTTCCTGATGATCATTCTTGTGGAGTGATCGAACAGGGCCGCTTCTGCTGGGCTGGTATCGACCTTGAGCAATCTGAGCGTATCGGGCGGATTGGCATGGCTACCGATCGAAATGGCAATTTCATCCATGGCTCTCAATGCGCGCTCCACCGCTTCCTGGCCATGGATTCTTACCATGTTATTGGAGTTCAGTGAGCCGGTGTACACCACCATTAACTCTTTCCTCAGTTCGTCAGGAAGGGTGTCGGCTTTTCTGAAGGTCAGGAGGTCTTTAGCGCTTTGGCCCTTTGCGCGCGAGGTAACGTAAAAGTCTCCCGCGCTCAGCCGCGTGAACACGTAATGTTTTGAACCGTCGATTGACTCTACGATAGTTGCGCCCACGCGAAATTTATCGACGAGTTTTTGCCCGGATACGGGAACGCTGACCATGACCCGCCCATACATCCCTTTCTGAAACTCCAGTACGGCCTTGAGGGATGAATTGGCAGCTATTGAGGACACTTGCATCGGTGCCCTGCCTGTTGCGGGGGTGTAAATGGCGTCTCCGAACCAGGGGGCCCAGCCTTTGGTTTCATCGAAAGTAGCGATAGCAGGGGTAGGAGCCGGGTCGCGAGTGACGTAGCTTGTTTGACACAGCTCGGGACCAGGGGCGCGACGTACCCGGCAAGGCAAGGRTCTGAACATTGCCTGATCATCAATCAAGTCGGCACGGCGCAGTTGGTTGCCGTCCAGACGATAGGGAATGTCATCAACGAACAGTGTGGTTCGACCATCGATCTCAAGTACTTCACGGACATGGGCGTCTTTCGGAAGTTCTACCAGGACGTGGGATTCGGTAGGAGATAACGTTTTGAAGGTTGACCGGCCCTGTACGAGGTTTTTGCTGTGATTGTGCAGGCGGGGGCCGTAGGGCAAGGATGTCACTGGATCGACGGGGTGGAATCGGGTCAGGTCCGATGGGCTGGTATTGCGCACAAGTACATCATCGACACCGTTGACCGTTGCCAGTCGATCACCGCTTGCCAGCGGCTTCCAGCGCCCCGGATCGGTCGTCTGGGGCAGGTTGTGCACCAGTCGGTAGCTGTCGGCGTGTCCTGTCAGTTTCTTGAACCCGCTAACACCAATGCGTCCCGCCGTATGCAGTCCTTTCCACGCACCGCTTCCCAGTGTCTTGAGTAGTGTCGGGACCCCATCCAGCGGATTGAGGTTGCTCAGGGAAGCGGTCAGGAGTTTTCGGGTCAATGTTGAAAAGGAAGGCAGACTTGCTTTGACGGTCATTTGCGAGGCTTTGGCGCCCGCCCTGATCAGCCGCACCGAACCTGACATGAATTTCCCGACTGGGGTGAGGAATGAAGCCAGGTCCAGCACGACTCCGGCTACGCCTATGAGTATCTGCTCAATTTTGCCCGACAAAATGTCCTCGAT
>NZ_JBFTMK010000812.1:0-1518 GCF_056396965.1 Pseudomonas sp. 05N434 | reverse complement strand
ACCAGCTACGCCACTTTCTCCATGGCGGCCAACGTTGAGCGCCTGACGTATACCGGGGCGGCAGCCTTTACCGGTTACGGCAACGCCAGCGACAACATCATCAGCGGCGGTGCCGGTAATGACGTGCTGTTTGGTGGCGGCGGTGCAGACCAGTTCTTCGGCGGCGCCGGTATGGACACTGTCGGCTACACCGACAGCACCGTGGCGGTGACCCTTAACTTGATGACAGGCATCCACTCCGGTATCGCGGCTGGCGATACTTACGTCGATATCGAAACCCTCCGTGGGACCGCGCTCAACGACATCTTCATCGGTGGCACCACTGCCATGGGGTTGGACGGCGCAGCCGGTCAGGACCTGGTCAGCTATGAACAATCCACCACTGCCGTGACAATAGATTTGAAAACCAATGTCAATGCGGGCGATGCCGCTGGCGATACCTTCACCGGGATCGAGATTTTCCAGGGCAGCAGTTTTGACGACACGCTGTCGGGATCCACTGGCAGCGACATTTTCATCGGTGGCGCCGGTGCCGACCGGATCGATGGGCGTGAAGGGCTGGACAGCGCCTGGTACATCAACAGCGCAACTGCCGTGAATATCAACCTACAGACCGGGGTCACTCAGGGTGGCGATGCGCAAGGCGACGTCTTGCTCAACATCGAACGCGTAGTGGGCAGCCACTTCGACGACACGCTGACCGGTGATGCGGTCGGGAACTACCTTGAGGGTGGTCTGGGCAATGATCTGGTTTATGGCGGCGACGGTGGCGATACCATCTACGGCGGTTTGTACTCCCAGATCGGGCCATTCTCCCTTGGCGGTGTAGCAAACGGGCCTCAGGCCGACATGCTGTATGGCGGCAATGGTGGCGATGTCATCACCAGTGCTGCCGATGATCGTGGAACCATGGCTTTTGGCGAAGCTGGCAACGATAGCCTCACGGTGGTCAGCGGCACGGCCGATGGCGGTGACGGCGACGATATTTTGAGCGGCACCGGTGACAACTTCGTGTTGCTCGGCGGCGTCGGCAATGACAAGTTGACCCTGAACGTGAAGGGTGAATTCGCCTGGAACATGAAGTCTGGAGGCTTTGCCAACGGTGGAGAGGGCGATGATACCTATACCGTTAATACCAGTAAGTTGGTGACTATCCGCGATGACGGAACAAGCATCAATGACACGCTGATATTGAACAATGTCAACTCCGCAGCCGACTTGCAGCTCATGCGAGTTGACAATGATCTCTATCTCTACGATCGCTTTGATACTCAAGGCGCTGTGCCCGACCATGGTGTGAAACTGCAGGACTGGTACGCAGGCTTCACTACCATTGAGCATTTCAAGACCGCCAATGGTGACGCGTTCGATTTGTTTGGTTGAGGTTTTGGATCTTCACTCGTAATGGAGTTGAAGGTCTTCTTTGAAGTAATTGGGGAATCTGGTTGTGATTGACCCGGTTCCCCTTTTTATTGGGTCCGCATAGCTGCTAATTACCTTCTGTCGCTGATTCAAGTG
>NZ_JBFTMK010000811.1:0-1519 GCF_056396965.1 Pseudomonas sp. 05N434 | reverse complement strand
CCTTGATTACTCTGCGACCACCCCGGTTGATCCGCGTGTCGCGCAAAAGATGAGTGAATGCCTGCTGGTCGACGGAAACTTCGGTAACCCGGCGTCCCGTTCCCACGTGTTCGGCTGGAAAGCCGAAGAGTCCGTCGAGAACGCTCGTCGTCAGGTCGCTGATCTGGTTAACGCCGACCCGCGTGAAATCGTCTGGACCTCCGGTGCCACCGAGTCCGACAACCTGGCAATCAAGGGGGCGGCGCATTTCTACTCCACCAAAGGCAAGCACCTGATCACCACCAAGATTGAGCACAAGGCTGTCCTCGACACCATGCGCCAACTGGAGCGTGAAGGTTTCGAAGTGACCTACCTCGATCCTCGTGAAGATGGCCTGGTCACTCCGGAAATGGTCGAAGCTGCCCTGCGTGACGACACCATTCTGGTATCGGTCATGCACGTGAACAACGAAATCGGCACCATCAACGACATCGCCGCCATCGGTGAGCTGACCCGCTCCCGGGGTATTCTGTTCCACGTCGACGCCGCTCAGTCCACCGGCAAGGTCGAGATCGACCTGTCGAAACTGAAAGTTGACCTGATGTCGTTCTCTGCCCACAAAACCTATGGCCCTAAAGGCATCGGCGCGCTGTACGTCAGCCGCAAGCCGCGTGTGCGCATCGAAGCGACCATGCACGGCGGCGGTCATGAGCGTGGCATGCGTTCCGGCACCCTGGCGACTCACCAGATCGTCGGCATGGGCGAAGCGTTCCGTGTGGCCAAGGAAGACATGGCTGCCGAGAATGCACGCATCAAAGCGCTGAGCGACCGTTTCTTCAAACAGGTTGAAGGCCTGGAAGAGTTGTACGTCAACGGCAGCATGACCGCCCGCGTACCGCACAACCTGAACCTGAGCTTCAACTACGTCGAAGGCGAGTCGCTGATCATGGCGCTCAAGGATCTGGCGGTTTCGTCGGGTTCGGCCTGCACCTCGGCATCGCTTGAGCCTTCGTACGTGCTGCGCGCCCTGGGCCGCAACGACGAACTGGCACACAGCTCGATTCGCTTCACCTTCGGCCGTTTCACCACCGAAGAAGAAATCGACTACGCCGCGCAGAAAGTCTGCGAGGCCGTCACCAAGCTGCGCACTCTGTCGCCGCTGTGGGACATGTACAAAGACGGCGTCGACATTTCGAAAATCGAGTGGGCGGCACACTGATATTCAAGTCGCCGCAACCGGGCCCTGCGAATCCACGATTGGCAGGGCTTCAAGAGCGACTCCTGATGAGTGAGGATTAAGAATCATGGCTTACAGCGAAAAGGTCATCGACCACTACGAGAACCCGCGCAACGTCGGCAAGATGGATGCAGAAGATCCTGATGTCGGCACCGGCATGGTCGGCGCTCCGGCGTGCGGTGATGTGATGCGTCTGCAGATCAAGGTCAACGAACAAGGCATCATCGAAGACGCCAAGTTCAAGACTTACGGTTGCGGTTCGGCAATCGCCTCCAGCTCCCTGGCGACCGAGTGGATGAAAGG
>NZ_JBFTMK010000810.1:0-1542 GCF_056396965.1 Pseudomonas sp. 05N434 | reverse complement strand
TGTCACCCTTGATCGGCTGATCATGCACCTTATGCGAATTCGCCTATTCGTTTGATTTGAGTAATTTTTTGGAGACAGCATGTTCGTTTACGGTATTACTGACATTGCAGCGTCCACCCACTAGCACGACGCTGTGTGAAATCTGCAACGTTCAGCATGGAGTTGGTGCACGGATTTCAAGGGCTGCCATTTGCGGAAATGATAGATTATCCGATGTTATTTTTCGACTATTGGAATTATAATACGTTGAACGTAATAGAAATTACAGATCAGTTACCCTTGGTCGACGAACCCCCACTCGACCCGCATTTTCTGGCGCTTAACGCCCAGGCAGCCGCCGCGGCGTTTATCGCCGCCGGCACCGCGGCCAATACGGTGCGCAGCTACCGCAGCGCCCTTGCCTACTGGTCGGCTTGGCTGCAACTGCGTTACGGCCAAGCGCTGGGGGATACCCCGCTGCCACCAGCTGTGGCGCTGCAGTTCGCTCTCGATCACCTGGCTCGCCCCTTGGCCGACGGCAGCTGGGCGCACCTGCTGCCGCCATCGATCGACACCGCGCTGGTCACCGCCCGGGTCAAGGCCAAGTTGGGGCCACTGGCCTTCAACACGGTCAGCCACCGTCTTTCAGTGCTCGGTAAATGGCACCGGATCAATGAATGGGACAGCCCTACGGACGCGTCGGCGCTGAAGACCCTGCTGCGCGACGCGCGCAAGGCGCAGTCACGTCAGGGCGTGGCGGTGCGCAAGAAGACCGCGATCGTGCTCGAGCCGTTGCAGGCGCTGCTGACCACCTGCGACGACGGCGTGCGCGGCATTCGCGACCGCGCCCTGTTGCTGTTGGCTTGGAGCGGTGGCGGTCGCCGGCGCTCGGAAGTGGTCGGCCTGCAAGTCGGTGATGTGCGCCAACTGGATGCCGACACCTGGCTGTACGCCTTGGGTACGACCAAGACCGATACCGGCGGCGTGCGTCGCGAGAAGCCGCTGCGCGGCCCGGCCGCCGCCGCGCTGGCCGCCTGGCTGGCGGCGGCACCGGCCGAATCCGGCCCGCTGTTTCGTCGCCTGTATAAAGGCAACACCGTGGGTCGCGCGGGACTGTCGGCGGACCAGGTGGCGCGTATCGTTCAGCGCCGGGCGAAATTGGCCGGACTGGAGGGGGACTGGGCGGCCCACAGCCTGCGCTCGGGCTTCGTCACCGAGGCCGGGCGCCAGGGCGTGCCGTTGGGCGAAGTGATGGCCATGACCGAACACCGCAGCGTGACCACGGTGATGGGCTACTTTCAGGCAGGGGCGCTGCTCAGCAGTCGCGCCACCTCGCTGCTGGGGGATGCTGAGTCATTCACTCAAGGCGGCTCGCCGCAAGCCAGCGAAACCGATCCGAGCGAGCAATGAGGCTACCTGCATTCGGTGATATGGCTGGATCGAATTTCATCGCGAGCACGCTATCGGAACAGCCTAGCCAGCAGCCGACACCCCTGCCGATGGCAAGGTGAAGTCCCAATCGACACATGGAAAAGCTTAGATCTGTTGAGCTTCGCGCTGGAC
>NZ_JBFTMK010000809.1:0-2112 GCF_056396965.1 Pseudomonas sp. 05N434 | reverse complement strand
ACCCGCCACCGACCGGCAGCGTGGTGAAGCTTTCAGTGAGGACTTCGAACACCACCAAGTGGCCGTTCATCGACAGGAACAACAGCGTCACCAGCATGGTGAAAAACTGCCCGATCACCGCCACTGACACGCCGTTCGTAGGGTCGACCATCGAAGCGAAGCCCATGCCCATCTGGATCGCGACAATTTGCCCGGCGACCACGAACGCCTGGAAGAACAGTTGCAAGGAGAAACCGAGAACCGCACCGATGATGATCTGCTCGGCAATCAGCAGCATCGCACTCAAGTCCAGCGCGTTGACCGCGGGCATGGGCGGCAGACCCGGTGCGATGACCACAGTGATCGCCAGCGCGAAGTACAAACGCACGCGTTTGGGCACCAGCGTCGTGCCGAAAATCGGCATGACCATCAGCAACGAGCCGATGCGAAACAGCGGCAACATGAACGTCGCCACCCAGGTGCTGATCTGGGTATCGGTCAGTTGCAGCAGCGACATGGCTTAACCGATGACCTGAGGAATGCTGTGGTACAGCTGAAGAATGTATTCCATGAAAGTCTGCACCAGCGTGGCGAGAGCATCATCATACCCATCGCCATCAGCACACTGGCCACCACCAGGTCGATGATCAGGAACGGAATGAAGATCATGAAGCCAATCTGGAACGCGGTTTTCAGTTCCGAGGTCACGAACGCCGGCACCAGAATCGTCAGCGGCGCCTGATCCGGCGTAGCAATATCAGTGCGCTTGGACAGGCGCATGAACAGCTCCAGATCGCTGCTGCGAGTCTGGGCCAGCATGAAGTCCTTGATCGGCACCTGAGCCTTGGCGACAGCATCCTGAGCGGTGAGTTTCTCCGCCAGATACGGCTGCAAGGCATCCTGATTCACCCGATCGAACACCGGCGCCATGATAAACATGGTGAGGAACAGCGCCATGCCGGTGAGGATCTGGTTCGACGGTGTCTGCTGCAAGCCCAGGGCCTGACGCAGGATCGAGAACACGATGATGATCCGGGTAAAACTGGTCATCAGCATGACGAACGCCGGGATGAAACTCAGCGCCGTCATGATCAGCAGGATTTGCAGGCTGACCGAGTATTCCTGGGCGCCATTGGCATTGGTGCCCAGGGTGATCGCCGGGATCGACAACGGATCGGCGGCGAACGCCAGTGGCGCAGCCAGCATCAGGGCCAGCGTCAAGACGATGCGTAACGCACCCATTACTTCTTATCCTTCTGATCCTTGCCAAGCATCTCCAACAGACGCTGGGCAAACTCCGGAGTCGCTTTCTCGGTTGCGCCCGGCACTTGTACCGGCTCCTTGAGCACATGCAACGCGGTGATGGTGCCGGGGCTCAGGCCGAGCAGAATCTGTTCGTTGCCGACCTGTACCAGCATCAAGCGGTCACGGGGGCCGAGGGCTCGGGAACCGATCAACTCGATCACTTGCCCCTTGCCCGCCGGACCGGCCTGCTGAACCCGGCGCAGCAGCCAGGCGAGGAAGAAGATCAACCCCAACACCAGCAGCAAGCCGAACACCAATTGCGTCAATTGCCCGGCCACACCACTGCTGACAGCTGGCGCGGCGGCCGCTGTCGCAGCAGTCGTCACCGACTCGGCCGCCAGCACGCTGGATGGCAAGGCCAACAGAACCGCAAGAACCTTGTTCACTCAGCGCAGCTTCTTGATGCGTTCGCTTGGGCTGATCACGTCGGTCAGGCGGATGCCGAACTTTTCGTTGACCACTACCACTTCGCCGTGRGCGATGAGCGTGCCRTTGACCAGCACGTCCAGCGGYTCGCCGGCCAGRCGRTCRAGYTCGATCACCGARCCCTGGTTGAGTTGCAGCAGGTTGCGGATGTTGATGTCGGTGCTGCCGACTTCCATGGAAATCGACACCGGGATATCAAGGATCACGTCCAGGTTCGGTCCGTCCAGCGTCACTGGATCGTTGTTCTTCGGCACGCTGCCGAACTCTTCCATCGGCAGACGGTTGGAGCCCGACGTACCGGCATCGGCCGCCAGCAGCGCATCAATGTCAGCCTGCCCGGCGTCACCGGTCTCTTCCAGGGCCGCAGCCCATTCGTCGGCCAGTGCCTGGTCGTCCTGGGCG
>NZ_JBFTMK010000808.1:0-1552 GCF_056396965.1 Pseudomonas sp. 05N434 | reverse complement strand
GTCAGAAGCCGATCGCCTGGGTACTTCGCAAACCGGCAGTGACGGGTGTCATTATCGGAGCTCGCCCTCCGGCACAAGTAGACGGGCTGATTGCAGCTTCGGAGTCGCGCTTACGCACCATGGAAATCGGTTGAGCAATGGCGTTGTCTGGATTACTTGATTGATGTCAACGGCATCAGTTGGCCTGCTCTGTATTCTGCGCTGAAACCGACTGTTGGTAGCGCAAGGCTTATTGCTCATGACTGAATTGATGCTGACTCACCTCGACTCACTGGGACGCGTGCGAATGGTCGATGTTACGGATAAATGCGTGACGTCCCGAGAAGCCGTGGCTGAGGCATGGGTTCATATGCTTGCCGAGACCCGACAACTGATTGCCAGTGGTGCTCACCCTAAAGGTGATGTATTTGCGGTAGCGCGGATCGCCGGCATTCAGGCGGCCAAACGCACGAGCGAGTTGATTCCGCTCTGTCATCCGCTGCTTCTGAGCAGTGTTAACGTTGAGTTGAGTTTTGAAGGTGACCAACGCGTACGCATTGTTTCTCGGTGCAAGCTGTCCGGACAGACCGGCGTCGAGATGGAGGCACTGACCGCCGCCAGTGTGGCGGCCTTGACCCTGTATGACATGTGCAAGGCCGTGGACCGGGGCATGAGTATCGAATCGGTGCGGCTGTTGGAGAAGCAGGGTGGTAAAAGTGGCTGGTATCAGGCGCCGCAACAATGAAGCTGAATGTTTTGTATTTCTCGCGGTACCGCGAAACGCTTGGCCTTGACGATGAAACGATTGAAGGTGATTTCACTTCTGTCGATCAGTTGCGTCAGCACCTGATACATCGTTCTGGCGTCTGGCAGGTGCTGGCCGAACAGAACCTCATGTGTGCCCGCAATCAGGACATGTGTGGGCTCGATGAGCCGTTGATAGACGGTGATGAAGTGGGTTTTTTCCCAACCGTAACGGGAGGGTGATTCGATGATTCGAGTGCAGACAGAGCGCTTCGAACCCGGCACCGAAATCAATGCCCTGCAGGCTTTGAGCCTGAATGTCGGTGCCGTGGTGAGTTTTGTCGGGTATGTACGTGACACCAACGTCGGACAAGAAGTCGCCGGGATGTTTCTTGAACATTACCCCGGTATGACCGAAAAGGTCCTGGGCAAGATCGCCGACGAAGCCCGGCAGCGCTGGCCGTTGCTCGGACTGGTGCTGATCCATCGAATCGGCGCGCTGCAACCGGGAGACCCCATTGTCTTTGTCGGCGTCAGCAGCAGTCATCGTCAAGCGGCTTTTGATGCCTGTGCGTTTGTAATGGATTACCTGAAAACCCGAGCGCCATTCTGGAAGAAAGAACAGGTGGCCGAGAGTTCCCATTGGGTCGAGGCTCGCCACAGTGATCGCGAGGCGGCGCAACGATGGGAGTGACGTTTCCCTCGCGGTGAGTGGAACGTGTTCAGCTGTATTGAGAGCGAGAATCCCATGCTCTATCCGCTGTTTCTGACATTGCACCTGTTTGCCGCGATGATTTTCATCGGCACGGTATTCTTCGAAGTCCTGTTC
>NZ_JBFTMK010000807.1:0-1560 GCF_056396965.1 Pseudomonas sp. 05N434 | reverse complement strand
GGATAAAGCGCTTCATGGGCGATCCTTGCGATGAAATCCTCAGAAATCATAGCAAGGGTTCGCGGAGGCGTTTTTACACACTCTGGGCCAATTGCAGCCCTTCGCGACTGGCAGCAAACGGCCAATATTGAACTGCCTGAGTCGCACGCCAAATCGGATAATTGAATTGAAAAAAATCGTCGCTGCAGTTAACGCAGTTGCCGAGGTGTTGCGTTCAGCATTTTTTTCATCAGTCGCCGCAGGGATGTGGGATCTCTGTATCCAACTTGTTCGGCAATGGTGTCGATTGAGTATTTACTGTTTGCCAGCAGTTCCCGGGCTTTATTGGCCTGGACACGCTGGATCAGCCGCAACGGGCTATATCCGGTGGCCTTGTGGATGTGTCGAGACAAGGTCCGCTCTGACAGACCAAAGTCGGATGCGAGTGTGCTGACGCTGATAATCGCCGGTAGCGAGGCTTCAATATGAGCCGTCAATTGTGCGATCAATTCGTTCCCCTGAGCCATCATTGCCGGAACCATAAAAGGCGATTGCAGTTGCCGACCATCGATCAGTAGCGCCCGAGCAACGCCATCTGCCAAAGCTGGGGAGAAATGGCTTCGCAGAAGATGCAACATCAGATCGCTATGACCTAGCGCTGCACCCGCAGTAATCAACGGCGGATCGAGGATTACCATGCGCTCGGCATCTACCTGGCACTCCGGCGCCCACTGCTGGAGTAAGGGTGCCATCCACCAAGAAGTGGTTACACAGCGCCCAGCGAGCAGGTTTGCAGCCTTTAGCACGAATACCGCAGAACATGATGCGGCTACGTTACCCCCGGCCTGCACATGCGCGCGTAATGCCGGAACCAGCAGAGCGATATCCGCCTGTTGTAATCGGTGCTCGATCATGGGGGCGTCAGCCACTCCGATGCCGGGGATGATCCAGCAAGAGCGGTCATCAGGGTTGATAGCCAAGGGCTGAACCGCAATCTGCATACCGTGGCCGAGCGTCACGCAATCCGTGTTCACCCCACAGACTTGCCAGCGAGGTACAGCGGAGCCCAGTCGCTGGGCGAGTACGGCCGCCGTTGAAAGGATATCCAGAGTCAGTGCGACACTGGAGGCAAAGGCGCCAGGAACTACCAGAATCGTGAAGTCATTCATTGGCTGATTATGCACGAAAGATGTCGAATCGGTCGCTGGTTGCAGTGGTCGAGGGCTGACTTAATAACGCTTCCATTTCATCGAGCGTTAACCCGTATGCCAAATATCCTGATCAAGGTGCCTCAAGGTTCTTTTACTTGCGAACAACGGGCACTGCTGTGCGAAGAGATTACGAAAGTGGCCATCGCGGTCGAGCAAATCGGCGACGATCCACGTCAACGGGGCCTGTGCTGGACTCTCATTGACGAAGTGGCTTCTGGCTCCTGGACATGCGGCGCAGTGGATATCAGCGCTCAAGCCATCCCCTGCATTGTGCAGGTTAAGGTCCCCGGCGGTGTGCTGAATGAGGCCATGCGAAGCGACTATGTGCAGCGTTTGCATCAAGCAGTAACCCGGTCGCAAGCAGCGGACG
>NZ_JBFTMK010000806.1:0-1561 GCF_056396965.1 Pseudomonas sp. 05N434 | reverse complement strand
GTCTAGAGCGGGTAGACGCGCGCGAAGAGTGGAATTTTGTAAACTAATAACCGGAAGTTGTGTCGATAGACACGGGCATTGTAAGAAGGCGTTTCAAGCAAGGGGCGCTTTGCTGATTTACACTGCGTTCACCAACCTCATCTGTAACAAGGAAATAACCTATGGGCGTGATAAGTGAGTTCAAGGCCTTCGCGGTCAAAGGTAATGTGGTCGACATGGCCGTCGGTATCATCATCGGCGCTGCCTTCGGCAAAATCGTTACGTCATTTGTCGGCGACGTGGTGATGCCGCCAATCGGCTTGCTGATCGGTGGGGTGGACTTCAGTGATCTGGCCATCACACTCAAGGCCGCTAACGGTAATGTCCCGGCAGTGGTGCTGGCGTATGGCAAGTTCATCCAGAGCATGATCGACTTCATCATTGTCGCCTTCGCGATCTTCATGGGCGTCAAGGCCATTAACCGCCTGAAGCGCGAAGAGGCCGTTGCGCCAACCCTGCCGCCGGTTCCGACCAAGGAAGAAGAATTGCTGAGCGAGATCCGCGATCTGCTCAAGGCTCAGAACAATCGGCCCTGATCGCTGATTGCCCAGAGAAACGGCGCCTTCGGGCGCCGTTCGTTTACCAGTAGGTTTCCACCGCCACTTGGCCAGGTCGGCGACTGAGGCTCAAGTGCATGTCCCGTTGTTTCAGCAGCTTACGCGTCTCATCGATCATCTGTGGGTTACCGCAGAGCATCACCCGCGAATGCTCGGCTGTCAGCGCTACACCGGCCGTCTGTTCCAGTTCGCCATTTTCGATGAGGCTGGTGATCCGCCCGTTCAAGGCACCCGGATGCTGTTCGCGGGTGACGGTGGGAATGAATTGCAGTTTGTGCGCGTACTCGGCCAGGTAGTCACGCTGCGCTAGCTCCGCAATCAATGCCTGGTACGCCAGCTCCCGCGCTTCGCGCACGCTGTAGACCAGGATGATTCGTTCGAATTTCTCCCAAACTTCGAAGTCCTGCAGGATCGACAGAAACGGCGCCACGCCCGTGCCTGTGGATAACAACCAGAGATCACGGCCATCGACGAAGCGATCCAGCGTCAGATAACCGAAGGCCTGACGGTCGACCAGCAGCGTATCGCCAGCTTCCAGCCGACTCAGCTCACTGGTGAATTCCCCTCCCGGCACAACAATAGAGAAGAACTCAAGGAACTCGTCATAGGGCGAAGAGACCATGGAATAAGCCCGCCATACCGTGCTGCCGTCTGTCTTGGTGACACCCAGCCGGGCGAACTGCCCCGCTCGGAAACGAAAGCCCGCATCCCTGGTGGTACGCAGGGTGAACAGGTTCGGAGTCAACGGCCGGACCTCAAGCAAGGTCTGACGAGTGAATTTTTCAACACTGGCAGTCATGGGCCGCTCCGATCAACAGATGACACCAGTGTCCCCCAAAGCAGACGACGTAAACACCGATGGTTTGTAGTGTTATTCGTGCAGAGACTTGGGCAGTGCAATAAAGAACTAGTACCGGAGTGTTAATTTTGTATAACCCTAAAACAACGCTAAGAACTAGTTATGC
>NZ_JBFTMK010000805.1:0-1572 GCF_056396965.1 Pseudomonas sp. 05N434 | reverse complement strand
GTCCAATGGCGCAGTATTCAGCCTGGTGTGCAGTCGATTGATGTTGGCATGGTGTTCTACAAGAAGATTGACGACGTCCTGATGCCCAAAGGTAATCGCGTCAATCAGCGGGGTGGTTATGCTGTTAGGCCACCCATCCACCAAAGCACCGGCCTCAAGAAACCATTGGCATGTTTGTAAGTGTCCATTGCCAGCGGCTGCGGCAAGTGGCGTGCTATTGCCGGAACTGGCGGCAGGCTGGTCCAGCGCAATACCTAAAGACACCAATAAGCGGCAAATTTCGGTTTGCCCCTGTTCAGCGGCCATGTGCAGCAGGGTTTCATGCCCATCAAGACCATACATGGGCAAGTGCAATAGAACGGAATTTTTCTCTAGGCACTTTTTTAGTGAGGCTGCATTTCCCGACGCGATGTCTGCGTGAATGGCTAATAAAGTTTTAATGTTCTTTTCATAAATTTCTTCTGGGTTGTTCATTTAAAAAATACCTTTTGTCATTTGAGCACCCATGTTTTTCAATGCGTTTTGGACACTGGCCAGCCCGCCGACGTCTGCTTTCTGTAGTATTTCATAGACTTTTTTGGCGCTGGCTATCGAGTGATTCCCTCCACCATTTTGGGCCCAGGTGAAGTTGCGCGGGTCGTTGTTTAGGCCAATTTTGTGTTTGGCCAGAATTTTTTGCGAGTCGGTAATGTACTTTTGATTTTGAGCTTTCCAGCTTTTCGGAGCTTTTTCGCGGACGATATGATGGTAATGCGGCTTTACCATACCCTTAGGTGCAGGCCCCATCGCTCTCTTCTGTGAGGCGCTGAGTCGACAAACTTCCCACCCCCACGGATCCACCCACCCAATCGGATTCGGTGCGTATTGATAGAGGTTGAATCCCCCCGCCAACCCAATCGGATCCGGCGTAGTAAACCGCCCCACATCCGGATCATAAAACCTGAACGTATTGAAATGCAGCCCCGTCTCCAGGTACTGCCCCTGAAACCTCAGGTGTCGGCCCTAGAGCCCTCGGCCATGGTCAGGCTTTTTTCTCTAAATAGAACTTCAGATATTTTTTTAATATTTCTTGAAAGGCTCGTGCCTTACCGAAGCTATAAGCATCGTCAAAGTATTTATAAGCCTGTGAATAATCTTTCAGTTCAAAGTAGACCATTCCCAAGTTGATCAACGGACCTGTATCGATATCTGACTCTCGGCCATCCAGGGTCTTTTGTGCCCAATCTTTAGCGGCCTCGAAGTCACCGTTGTCGAAGTGCAGGTTGAAAAAAGAACCTGTGACCCATGACGACAAAGGTGTCCATTCTAGTTTTGGCTCAGGAAGCAAGTCCCATGCTTTTTGGTACAAGGCCTGGGCTTCATTTTTTTTGTTTTGCTCATCGAGCTCATTGCCCGAGGCCATAATGGCCATTATCTCATCTGCCAGCGTGGGGTTTTTATCTGCCAAGTTCTTCATATGATAGTTCTGTATTTATGGTAGACGTGACCACGCTGCCGTTTTCATTGCGCACTTCGATCAACCGACTCTCGGCGTCGTAACCGAAACGCTGCACGCCCCGTTTAGTACTGCGT
>NZ_JBFTMK010000804.1:0-1578 GCF_056396965.1 Pseudomonas sp. 05N434 | reverse complement strand
GCCGCGGCCCGAGAAGACGCCGCGAGAGCGTGCGCGCAAGTTTACAGAGGACGCCGCAGCGACCTCTGCCGGTAGCGTTTCAGGCAACAATTAGAGCAACCCGGCCTGGGTCATCAGCTCAACCGCCTTTTTGCTGTCGAGTTTCGAGACGTCGACAGTCGGAGCGTCGAGTTGCTGCAGCGGCACCAGTTTCGGATTGGACTCTGCATTCTTGCCCACGGCGTATTCAAACGAGTTGCCGTTCTTGAGGATCGCCTGGCCGTCTTTGCCGGTAATCCATTTCAGGAATGCCTGAGCCTGTTCCTTGTGTTGACTGGAGGCCAGGACGCCACCGCCGGACAGGCTGACAAAGGCACCTGGATCCTTGTGTTTGAAGTAGCTCAGCGAGGTGTTCTTGCTGTTCTCGCCGGTCTTGGACTGATCGACGAAGCTGTAATAGTGATAGATCACGCCGCTGTCGATCTGACCGGCATTGACCGCCTTGAGCACGGCGCTGTTGCCCCGGTAGGCGGTGAAGTTGGTTTTCATGGCTTTCAGCCAGTCGAGGGTGGCGGCTTCACCCTTGAGTTCCAGTACCGCTGCGACGATGGCCTGGAAGTCGGCACCGGCCGGCGAAGCGGCCCAGCGGCCTTTCCAGTTCGGTGCTGCGAGGTCCATCAGCGATTTTGGCAAGTCTGCTTCAGCCAGCTTGCTCGGGTTGTAGACGAACACCGTGGAGCGTGCGGCAATCCCTACCCATTTGCCATGCGCCGGACGATAGGCCGCGCCCACTTGTTCCAGCGTGCTCGGCGCAACCGGTGCAAACAGCCCCGCGTTGTCGACCAGCACCATCGCCGGGGAGTTTTCGGTCAGGAACACGTCGGCCGGGGACGCTGCACCTTCCTGCACGAGCTGATTGCCCATCTCGGTGTCGTCGCCATTGCGCACGGTCACTTTGATGCCGGTTTCCTTGGTGAAACCTTCGACCCAGGATTTGGTCAGGCTTTCGTGTTGAGCGTTGTAGACCACGATACCCTCCGTCTGCGCAGCGGCATACACGTGACCGGCGCTGAGGAAAGCAGTGGTCAGCAATGCGTTTTTAAGGAACGAGGGGATACGGGAAATCATTCTGTCGACGGCTCCTGTTTTTTTAGTCAACACGCGCAGATTCATCATGGGAACAATGCGAATCATTTGCATGTTTGAGTCGCCGCGAATGTAGAGCGCCAAATGAGAAAAAAACGTCAAAAAAATCGTAAATAGATGTCATTTCACGGTCGACGGAAAACTTGAGCCGACACGGTGGTGGGCAACTTTCAAACGATATCTTCGATCGGAGTGTGGCCTTGGGCCTCTTGGCTGAACTTTGGCCTGGTCTGAGGTGACGCGGGGCTCAAGGCTTATAACGCATCATGGCAATGGTCACGCGCGTCCCTGTCTGCGGCGTACTTTGAACCGTCAGATGTCCACCCAGTCTTTCGACAATCCGCTTGCAGTGGGCAAAGCCAAGCCCGAACGACGATGATTGCGACCGTGCGGCGTCGGCACGGAAAAACACTTGCCCCAATTGCCGGACTTCTTGCGTGGACATGCCTGCAC
>NZ_JBFTMK010000803.1:0-1580 GCF_056396965.1 Pseudomonas sp. 05N434 | reverse complement strand
GTACCGCGCGAAGTTCAGACAGCTTCCTGGGCTCTGCGCTCGCCTCAGACCCTGCTCTACCCCCTATGTGACAAGGGCTTTGGCCATTCGCCAGCCCCTGTTAAAACTGCCTGTTTCGGCTGATTGGCACCGAAAGCGGCAATGGCTTGCAGAGCCTGTTTTGGGTACCTTGAGGTGTCCCGATTCCATGTCTTGAAATGACTTGCGACACTCGAGCTGTGACAACATGTCGCACACATGCCGCATCCATAATTGTCGCGCATCAAGGTCTTTTCATTTGAGCTTTGAACATGCAAAACGCCCCGGCCTCTGAACGAGGACCGGGGCGTTTTTTGTTTCCTGCAACGGTGTGGCGGACGGTCTCAGCGCAGGGCTTTGCGGTTACGCCAAGTGAGCAGCGGCACCAGCACCACGACCAGCACGAACGCCGTCAGCGCCCACTGTGCCAGGGACAAACCAAGGATCGGCGGGTACGGCGTGGAGCAGAAACCGTCGACCTGGAAGCCCAGCGGGAAGATCTTCGCCAGCGGCAGGCCGTCGACGATCGGTTGCAGCACATCGATGCCACAGCTGACTTCCGGGTACAGCTGGGTATAGACGTGATGCCCGGCCACCCCGACGCCTGCGATGGCGCTGATCACCACCAACGCCTCGAACAGCGTGATGCTGCGGCGGGTGCGCATCGCTGCGCCGATAAACGCGAAGAGCGCGATCAGCAACAATGCGTAGCGCTGCAAGATGCACAGCGGGCACGGCGCCTCGCCCAGCACCACTTGCATGTACAGCGCGCCACCGATCAGCGCCAGGCAGATGATGCCCAGCAACACCAGATAGCGCCGTTCACGTCCCAACCGCATTGTTTCCTCGCTCATCGCGTTTCCCTTCTGTGTCCGTGGATCAGCTCGCCGGCGGCTGCGCTTGCAGCTGCTGCATCAGGCTGATGTTGTCTTCGATATGCCAATTGGCCGCGATGCGACCGTTGTCGATCTGATAGATATCGGTTGCCCGGAAGTCTACACGCTGACCCTGACCTTTGAGAGCCTTGAACGGGCCGGTGAAGTGCCCACGAAAGTGCAAATGCACCACCACCCGATCACCGGCAATGATCATTTGTTCGATCTCGCAGCTCAGGTCCGGCACCGCCGTGCGAAAGAACTTCGACGCCAGCAGCGGCCCGGTCGGCCCCTGAACCCGGCCTTCTGGCGGGGTCTTGTCGACGAACTGCTCTGACAATGCAGCCTTGGCCAACGCCTCCTCCCCGGTGTTCCAGAAGCTGCCATAGCGCCGGGCGGCCAATTCCATGGAATCGCGCTGCGCCTTGGACAGGCTCTGATCGACAATCAGGCTCTTGGGCTGGAGCAAGGTCGGTTCGGCAGAGGCAAACGGACTCGCCAGCAGCGCAGCGGTCAGGCTGAAGCCGGCCAGGGTTAAACGGCGGGAGATAGTGATGTGAGTCATGGGGCGATCCTGATCATGTAAACGAACGAGCGCCTATCATCAGCATCGGGGAATAAACGATAAACCGGTTAAGAACGGATTAACCTTTAAGCGTTTTTTACGAATCGGGACCGAGGTGAAGC
>NZ_JBFTMK010000802.1:0-1580 GCF_056396965.1 Pseudomonas sp. 05N434 | reverse complement strand
AGCGGGAGCAAGCTCCCTCGCCACAGGAATACGAGAAAGCATCAGGGCACGCCCCTTGCACACTTGATCTGCGACAACGGCAATGGATCGGTAATACCCGATGATTGCCCCTGGATTTACCTCGGCGCCTGCGGGTTGGTGTCAGGTCGGCAACAAGGTAGAGGAGTGGTTTTATGCAAGTGCTTGACCGCCGTAAAGCGATGGCAATCACGCCGCTGTTTCGGCTGGCCTTTCGGCCACTTTTCCTCGCCGGTTGCCTTTTGGCAGTGCTGGTCATTCCACTCTGGCTGGCGGCCTTCAGTGGTTCGATTTCCAACTGGCAGCCGGCGGGCGGTTGGCTGGGCTGGCATCGGCATGAATTGCTGTTCGGGTTCGGGTTGGCGATTATCGCGGGCTTTCTGTTGACGGCGGTGCAGACCTGGACCGGTCGCCCCGGCCTCAGCAGCAAACCGTTGGCCGCGCTGGCGTTGCTGTGGTTGTTGGCGCGGGTGGCCTGGCTGGCCAATGCGCCATGGCCGTTGCTCGCCGTGCTGGAACTGGCGTTCCCGTTGGCGGTGGCGGTACTCATGGGCTTCACCTTGTGGAAAGTGCGGCAGAAACGTAACTACCCGATTGTGGTGGTCTTGATGTTATTGGCCTTGGCTGACGGGTTGTCTCTGTACGGCCTGGTCGAGGGGCACGAAGGCTGGCAACGCCAGGGCGTGCTGAGCGGCCTCTGGCTGGTGGCGGCGATGATGGGGTTGATCGGCGGGCGGGTCATTCCGTTCTTCACCCAGCGCGGCCTTGGTCGGGTTGAAGGCGTTGCCGCCTGGCCCTGGCTGGATCGCCTGCTGTTGGTCGGTTCGCCGCTGGTGGCGTTGTTGTATGCCGCAGGACCGGCGCTCAACCCCAATGTCTGGGTGGGCCTGCTGTTCGCGGTGCTGGCGGCAGGGCATCTGGTGCGCCTGGTGCGCTGGCATGACCGGGCACTCTGGCGCGTGCCGTTGTTGTGGTCGCTGCATCTGGCCTATGGCTGGCTGGCGGTGGCGTGTCTCGGGATGGCGCTGTGGCATTTCGGTGTGCCGATCAACCCGAGTCTGGCGGTGCATTGCCTGACCATCGGGGCCATGGCTGGCCTGGTGCTGGCGATGATCGCGCGGGTCAGCCTCGGCCACACCGGTCGCCCCCTGGAACCGCCATCGGGCATGACCCTGGCGTTCATTCTGCTCAACCTGGCGTGTCTGAGCCGGGTGGTGTTGATCCTGTTTTTCCCCTTGGCCGCATTGTGGTTGGCCGGTCTGTGCTGGGCGCTGGCGTTTGCACTGTATGCCTGGCGCTATGGGCCGATGCTGTTGCGGGCCCGGGTCGACGGTCATCCAGGATGAATACGCGAATGAATGGAGGCAGCCGCTGATGTATCCCTTTTTACTGGTCACGCATTTGCTGGCGGCAATCGCCTTCATTGGCACGCTGTTTTTCGAGGTGGTCATCTGGCATCGCGCCCGCCAGCCGTTGACGGAGATTGCGCAAGTGACGGCGGATCAGGCGATTGCCCTGCGTTCGCGTAAGGTTCTGCACGGCGTGGTGTTGCTGTTGTATGG
>NZ_JBFTMK010000801.1:0-1581 GCF_056396965.1 Pseudomonas sp. 05N434 | reverse complement strand
TCGCTATGTTGAGGCGAACATGAATCCCGCGTCGCTGGAAAAGCCTTTGCAGCAAGCCATCGCCAGCACTCACACCGGGTATTACCGGGTTGGCGAGATGACTCAAGGGTTGGGATGGGAGCTCTACAACTACCCGGTGACGCTCGACACCCTACTGGCCGGCAACTCGTCGCAGATGGCATTTGAGGCCCATGAAGTCCGGTGGCTGACCCCGCCACAACCTCAACGCGACACCGTGCTGATCAACAAAACCGGCTCAACCGGCGGCTTTGGCGCCTACGTCGCTTTTATCCCGGCGAAGGACATCGGCATCGTGATCCTGGCCAACAAAAACTACCCGAACCCGGAGCGGATCAAAATCGCCTACCAGATTCTGAGTGCGCTGACCAAATAGCCGAGGGCGACGCCCCGTAGCAGCTGCCGAGCCTGGAAATMATTGGCCGGATTGGCACAGAACCTGTGGCGAGGGAGCTTGCTCCCGCTGGGCTGCGCAGCGGCCCCAAACCAGTCACCGCGGTACATCAGATAGGCCTAGGGTGCAGGGTTTACGACTGCTGCGCAGCCGAACGGGAGCAAGCTCCCTCGCCACAATGGGTCACCAAGTTTCGGATTTCCGTTGGCAAACAAAATGGGCGACCTGTTGAGGTCGCCCATTGGGGTAAGCCTTCTCACCACTACTCAGCTCAATTCAATCATCCGGCTGCTCAGCCGGCTTGGCGGGCTTCGCCGGTTTGCCTTTGGTGCCTTTAGCACCTTTGACCGGTGCGACTTCAGCCACCGGCGCTGGCACCGGTACTGTTGCTTCCTTCTCGGCCGTCGGCAGCTGGTCGACGGTGTTGAATATCTCTTTCAACTCGACCGCATCCGACTGCTCAAGCTTCTTTTCGCCATCCTTGCCGATCAGGATGATTTTGCTCTTCGCCCCGGCGCCCAGCTTGAGTGAGCGGATCAACGCCATCGTCGATTGCGGGTCGAGGTCTTTGCCGTCCCGTTGGCCCATCGTATTGATCACGGTGTACAGCACCATGTTTCGATCGGTGAAACCCTTGCGGTTGGCAGAGTCGTCCAGTGACTTTTTCAGGTTGAGCCAAACCGGGTCCACCGAACTGGGCGCGATGACTATCAGGGGACGAGCCCGGCCCACGTCTTTAACCAGAGGGGAATCGTCATCGGCGGCAAATGAAGGACCGACGAAAGCCAACAGGGTAGCCAGGGTCAAAGACCTGATGAGCATGCGCATCTCCTTTTGATATCCACGCTCTAATGATTGCGCATCGCGGTGATCGTTCCGGGCGATGCACCGCGATTGTGTTCCGCCTTGCCCAAGCTTAGGTCAGGGCGGTCATTGCGCAACAGCCTGAGCTAATCTCATAGCTGATTCATCGTGAGGGTTTATCCATGAGCGCTCAGCTGAACCACACCATCGTCTGGTGCCGTGACAAACAGGTTTCGGCACGCTACCTGACCGACCTCCTCGG
Source organism: Pseudomonas sp. 05N434 (assembly GCF_056396965.1). NCBI lineage: Bacteria > Pseudomonadati > Pseudomonadota > Gammaproteobacteria > Pseudomonadales > Pseudomonadaceae > Pseudomonas > Pseudomonas sp. 05N434. Next base: position 103 of record NZ_JBFTMK010000801.1, on the reverse strand, counting down.
CCTGCCCGATCCCGAGCCGTTCGGGCCGATGCTGGTGGTCAAGTTTGATAACGGGGTGTCGCTGGATTTCTACAACAACGACCCGCCCATCGCGTCCCAGCAC
>NZ_JBFTMK010000800.1:0-1592 GCF_056396965.1 Pseudomonas sp. 05N434 | reverse complement strand
GCCATCGGCGGAGCGAATGTAGGCGTTATAGCCTTGGCTGCGCAGGGTTTTCTGCAAACTTTCAGCGCTCTCACGGCTCGCCAGGCTGGCCAGTTGCACCGACCAGCTGACCGACAGGCCATTGGCATCGACGCGACTTGGAGTAGCGACCGGCTTGGTCGGTGCAACCGCGATTGGCTGGGCAGGTGCCGGTACAGGCTTGGCAACTGGCGCTGCTGGCGGCGCGACTGGCTTGGCAGCCGGCGGCGCTGGCGCTACGGGAGCCGTTGGTGCAATCGGTGCCGACGGCGCTTGCTGCTCGGCAATCTCGTCGTCGCTTGGCACAGGCTCTTGCGGCAATGCCTGTGGTTCAGGCACCGCCACCGGCTCAATCTGCACTTGCGGTAACGAGGAGGCATGCGGTGCGGCAGGCGCGTCGACCCTTACCTGGCGCTGTTCGTCCTGACGGGAAAACAGCATCGGCAAGAAAATCACCGCCAGCGCCACCAGCACCAAGGCACCGACCATGCGCTGCTTGTACGCCTTATCCAGCAAAGCCATTTGCCGCTTCCTCCGTGGAGTGCCGGGCCAGCCACTCAAGGGCCTCGGCGACACAATAAAATGATCCGAACAACAGAATCTCGTCGTCGCTCGTCGCCTGCGCGCACTGCCCTTCCAGGGCAGCGGCCACGCTGTCATAGGACGTAACCGAGGCGCCAAGGTTCTGCAACGCTGCGTGCAACTGAGCTACCGGCCGTGCCCGCGGCGAATCCAGCGGCGCGACGGCCCAATGCTGGACACTAGCATTCAATTCACCGACAACACCATCCAGGTCCTTGTCCGCCAACAACCCGAACACCGCCAGACGCTTGCCGGCCAGCGGTCGACTGGCCAGACGCCGAGCCAGATATTCTGCCGCGTGAGGGTTGTGCCCCACGTCCAGCAGCAGATTCAGACGCTTGCCCTGCCAGTCGAACTGCCGACGATCAAGACGACCGACGATCCGCGTCGCTTTCAACGCTTCAATAATCTGCGCATCCACCCAAGGCAAACCGAGCAGAAGGTAAGCCTGCAACGCCAGTGCAGCGTTTTCCATCGGCAGATCGAGCAATGGCAGATCGTGCAATTCGACCGCACGCCCTTGAGCATCAACGCCGCGCCATTGCCAGTTGTAATCGGTGATACCGAGGTCGAAATCGCGCCCACGCAGGAAAAACGGGCAATTGAGCTCGCGCGCCTTATCCAGCAGAGGTTGAGGAGGATTCAGATCGCCGCACAGTGCAGGAGCGCCCTGGCGGAAGATTCCGGCCTTTTCGAAGGCCACGGATTCGCGGGTATCACCCAGGTAATCCGCATGGTCGACACCAATGCTGGTGACGAGCGCGATATCGGCATCCACCACGTTGACCGTGTCCAGGCGCCCGCCCAGGCCGACTTCCAGCACCACTGCATCGAGACCGGCCTGTTGAAACAGCCAGAACGCCGCCAGGGTGCCCATTTCGAAGTAAGTCAGGGATGTTTCGCCGCGACCCGCCTCGACCGCGGCAAAGGCTTCGCACAGCTGCGCGTCAGTGGCTTCGACACCATTGACCTGCACCCGCTCGTTGTAACGC
>NZ_JBFTMK010000799.1:0-1593 GCF_056396965.1 Pseudomonas sp. 05N434 | reverse complement strand
GAATTGCTTGAACTGACTGTCCGTCGTCTGACTGAGGCCGGTTATATCTATATCGGCATGGACCATTTCGCCTTGCCGGACGATGAGTTGGCGCTGGCCCGGGCCAATGGCACGTTGCAACGCAATTTCCAGGGTTATTCCACCCACGCCGACTGCGATCTGATCGGTCTCGGGGTGTCCTCCATCGGTAAGGTCGGCGACAGCTACAGCCAGAGCGTCAAGGAGCTTTCTCAGTACTACGCTCGTATTGATCAAGGCTTGTTGCCTGTGCATCGGGGTTACCGGTTGAGCGCCGATGATCGGCTGCGCCGTGAAGTGATCAGCGATCTGATGTGCCACGGCCGGATCGACTTCGGCAAGTTTGAAGCGGGTCATGACATCTGCTTTACCGATTATTTTGCCGATGCGCTGATGCAACTCGACGAGCATGTTCGCGATGGCTTGCTGCAGATTCACAAAGACGCGTTGGTGTTGTTGCCACACGGGCATTTGATGATGCGCAGCGCCGCGATGGCGTTTGATGCCTACTTGGGCGGTGATCAAAAAGGCCGGTTTTCACGTACCGTTTGAAGTCCCCAGTGCTGGCGTCCGCGATGCCAGGAGGAAATGATGAGAACCGAGTTTCAGGATCGTTTGGCGGTGGTCACGGGTGCCAGTTCCGGGATAGGCCTGGCCCTGTGTGCGGCGCTGTTGCCGCGCGGGGTCAAGGTGCTGGCGATGTCACGGAAAATCGGGGAATTGCCGGCCTTGCAGCAGATCTATGGCGAGCGCCTGCAATGGTGTGCCGGTGACGTGACCTGTCAGGATGACCTGCAGGCGCTGGCCCAACGTGCATCGACACTGGGCCAGGTGGATTATCTGGTGCCCAACGCGGGTATCGCCGAAATGGCCGATAGCCTCGACATGCCGGCCTTCCAGCGTCAGTGGGCGGTCAACGGCGCCGGGGCGTTGAATACCCTGGCGGCGTTACGCGGGGAGTTGGCGAGTCCGGCTTCGGTGGTGTTTGTCGGCAGCTTCCTGACCGGCTCGAGTTTTCCCGGTCTGGCCGCCTGCATTGCCAGCAAGGCCGCGCTGGCGGCGCAGGCGCGCACGTTGGCGGTGGAATTCGCGCGTTATGACGTGCGCATCAATCTGGTCTCCCCGGGGCCGACCGCGACCTCGATGTGGGACAACCTGGGGTTGAGCGACGGGGAACTCGACGACGTTGCCGGCACCCTCGGCAAACGTCTGCTGCCCGGTCATTTCCTCGATGCGTCTGCGGTGGCCAACGTGATTGTTTTTCAGCTGTCTCAAGGCGCGCGGGGTGTTTATGGTCAGGACTGGAAAGTCGATAACGGTTATACCCTGAGCTGAAGAGGTGAACACAAACCCTGTGGCGAGGGAGCTTGCTCCCGCTCGGCTGCGTAGCAGTCGTAAAATCAGCACCTGCGTTTAATCTGAATGTACGCAGTGACTGCTTTTAGGGCCGCTTCGCGCCCCAGCGGGAGCAAGCTCCCTCGCCACAAGTGCGATGTGTATTTCGATGTTCAGACACAAAATCTAGTGCGACGTACCCTCGGCAAACTCGATTTTATTGCCCACGTTGTACTTACC
>NZ_JBFTMK010000798.1:0-2655 GCF_056396965.1 Pseudomonas sp. 05N434 | reverse complement strand
ATAGAGCATTGGAACCACCTGATCCCATCCCGAACTCAGAAGTGAAACGATGCATCGCCGATGGTAGTGTGGGGTTTCCCCATGTGAGAGTAGGTCATCGTCAAGATTAAATTCCGAAACCCCTATCTGCGTATGCAGGTAGGGGTTTTTTTTTGTCCGCAGGAAAACTGACGTTTAGGGTTTCTATGCAACTGCTCGGTGCATGGCTATCATGCGGGCCTCATTGTGAGGCGAGACTTGCATGCTGACGTTGTTAAAGCTTCTTAAGGATGGCCGATTCCATTCGGGCCAGGCCCTGGGCGTCGCCTTGGGCGTCAGTCGTAGCGCTGTATGGAAGCAGCTTCAGCATTTGGAGGCTGAGCTCGGCTTATCCATTCATAAAGTGCGCGGTCGCGGCTATCAGCTGGCTGCGCCATTGACGCTGCTTGACCCTGTCGAGATATGCGCGCGTGAGCCTTCCTGTGAGTGGCCCATCCTGGTCCTCGACTCAATTGACTCTACCAATGCTGAAGCCTTGCGCGCTATCGAGCGTGGCCAGATCGCGCCATTTCTGGTGCTTGCCGAGCGGCAAACGGCCGGTCGCGGACGGCGTGGACGCAAGTGGGTGAGTCCGTTCGCAGAAAACATCTATTACAGCCTGGTGTTGCGCATTGAGGGTGGGATGCGGCAACTGGAAGGCTTGAGTCTAGTTGTTGGGCTCGCCGTACTGCAGGCCTTGCGAGAGCTTGGTATTTCAGGCGCGGGTTTGAAGTGGCCTAATGATGTTCTGGTTGGTCAGAAAAAAATTGCTGGAATATTGCTCGAATTAGTGGGTGATCCTGCAGATGTGTGTCACGTAGTGATCGGTGTCGGGATCAATGTGAACATGCAGATGACTGATGAGGTTGACCAGCAGTGGACGTCCGTGCGGCTCGAGTCGGGTAAGGCGGTTGATCGCAATCACCTGGTTGCGAAGTTGGGGGTGATGCTCCGGGCCTACTTGAGTCGCCACCAGGTCGACGGATTTCCGGCTATCCGGGCGGAGTGGGAGCAAAATCATCTATGGCAGGKGCGCGCCGTGGGCTCGCTCTCAAGCATTGTCGGTTAGTGAGTGTCAGAACCGCTGAAGAAACCGGAGCCTTGATCTCTTCGTTGACAGAGGCTTTCGGCGTTTCCGTGGTGTGCGCCACACCGGCTCGCGAAATGTCCGGGGTTCGTAATGGCTATGAAGAGTTCGAGCGGCTAGGACTTGATCGCTGGCTTGCAATGCTCGGAGGATTTCACCTGGCTTCAGGTGCTTGTCTGGTGCTCGACTTCGGTACCGCGGTCACTGCTGATTTTGTCGCTAGGGATGGCGAGCATCTTGGAGGCTTCATCTGTCCGGGAATGCCCTTAATGCGTAACCAGTTGCGTACTCATACCCGTAGAATCCGCTATGGCGACCTTGCTGCCGAGCGTGCTTTGGAGAGTCTTATTCCTGGGCGTACTACCGTCGAGGCGGTCGAGCGAGGTTGTGTGCTGATGTTGAGGGGCTTTGTTCAGGCTCAGCTAGATTTGGCGCGCAGTTATTGGGGGGAGGATTTCGCTGTATTCCTCACAGGAGGAGATGCTGATCTGGTCTCCGAGATTGTGCCTGGGGCCAGGGTGGTTCCAGATCTGGTGTTTGTAGGGTTGGCTATGGCGTGTCCCTTGTCTTGAGGTTTTTATGCGTTGGTTGTTCCTGCTGCTGCTTGTTCTCAATGTGTTCTATTACGTCTGGCACCAACAGGAGGCCCCGCTTCGCGCGAAGGATGTGACCCCCTTGAGTATGTATCGGGGCTCTCAGCAGGACATTCGTTTGTTGAGTGAGGCGACTGATACGACCCGAGATAAAGGAAAATCCACGCAGACAGAAAGCAGTTGTCTCTATCTGGGCGGTTCTGCCCGGCAGGAAGTCGCTCAGGCAATCGAGCATCGATTGAGTGGCATGGACATCAAGTTTCAGCCCTTGCCGAAGGATCTCCCTGAATATGCGGGTTACTGGGTGCGTGTGGCGCCGGAAAGCCGGCGTTTGCTGGATGACTTGCAGTTGCAAAGCCTTTCTAAAGAATTCAATGAGTTAAAACATAAAATAATGCCGTGTGAGGGGGTTGCACCTGTCGAATAGTTTGCATAGAATGGCGCCCGCTTCGCAGTGAAGACCTTTTAAAGGTTGACGGTGCGAAGCGAGGTCAACGCAGCTAACCTCAGGTTTTTAATGAGAAAATGCTTGACAGAAGGCTGGCATAGTATAGAATGCCGGCTCGCTTAGGAGGGGTTCCCGAGCGGCCAAAGGGATCAGACTGTAAATCTGACGTCTACGACTTCGAAGGTTCGAATCCTTCCCCCTCCACCATTTTTAGCGAGAGCTGCAAGCTCCGCGGGTATAGTTTAGTGGTAGAACCTCAGCCTTCCAAGCTGATGATGCGGGTTCGATTCCCGCTACCCGCTCCAGGTTTGCAGGTCCTGCAAAGTGTTACGCTCTTGTAGCTCAGTTGGTAGAGCACACCCTTGGTAAGGGTGAGGTCAGCGGTTCAAATCCGCTCAAGAGCTCCATATAACAAGGCAGATATGAAAATATCTGCCTTTGTTTTAATGGCTTGTAGATGCGCGTCGTTGCCTGAGAAGGTGTTGTGCATCTTTGGTGCTGGTGTGCAT
>NZ_JBFTMK010000797.1:0-1602 GCF_056396965.1 Pseudomonas sp. 05N434 | reverse complement strand
CGCCTGTTCCGTGCGGGTGCTGCAGTCATCATGGGCATTGCCATCGTCGGCATGCACTACACCGGCATGGCCGCGGCGCGCTTTGCCGCCGGCAGTTTCTGTGGTGCGGCGGTCAGTGGTTTGAACGGCAAGGGGCTGGACAGCCTGGTGCTGATCACCACCTTGGCGATATTGAGCATCGCCTTGCTGACGTCGATCCTCGATGCCCGCCTGGAGGCTCGCACCGCGGACCTCGCCCACTCGCTGACCGTGGCCAACCGTGAACTCACTCAACTGGCCTTGCACGACACCCTGACCGGTTTGCCCAACCGCATGTTGCTGGCCGACCGTATCGATCAGGCCATATCGAAAGTGCAGGAGCAGGGCAGCTGTTTTGCGTTGATGTTCATTGATCTGGACGGCTTCAAACCGGTCAACGATGCGTTCGGCCATCACATGGGCGACCAGCTGTTGCGTGAAGTTGCACTGCGCCTGCGCGAAGACCTGCGTAGCCAGGACACCCTGGCGCGGATCGGCGGCGACGAGTTCGTGTTGCTGGTGCGCCTGAACGAGCCGAACGATGCGCTGAGCCTGGCGGAGCGTCAGGTCGGGTTGATTGCGCGCTCGTTCCGGGTCGCCGAACATGACTTGCAGATTTCCGCCAGTGTCGGCATCGCGCTCTATCCAGGCAACGGTCAGACGGCCGATGAGTTGCTGATGAACGCCGATGCCGCGATGTACCACGCCAAAGGCGCCGGGAAAAACGGTCATCGCTTCTTCGACGCCTCGATGAACAGCAACGCGCGCAAACAGCTGCAATTGCTCCAGGACTTGCGCAGTGCCGTCGATCAGCAACAGTTCAAACTTTATTACCAGCCCAAATTCGACGCCGGTCATGGCCGACCAGTGGGCGCCGAGGCGTTGCTGCGCTGGGAGCATCCGACCCTGGGCCTGCTGCAGCCGGACACGTTCATTGACCTTGCAGAGAAGACCGGGCTGATCATTCCGATTGGCGAGTGGGTGCTCAACGAGGCCTGCCGGCAGATGCGCGAGTGGTACGTGCTCGGTTACACCGATTGGCGTATCGCGGTGAACCTCTCGGCCTTGCAATTCTGCCACGCGGGGCTGGTGCAGAGCGTTGCCAGAGCCCTGGCCACCCATCATCTGCCGGCCAACAGCCTGACCCTGGAAATCACCGAAACCACCGCCATGAGCGACGCCGATGCGAGCATGACGGTGTTGCAGGAGCTGTCGGAAATGGGCGTCGACCTGTCCATCGATGACTTCGGTACCGGCTATTCGAGCCTGATGTACCTCAAGCGCCTGCCGGCCAATGAACTGAAGATCGACCGGGGTTTCGTCCGCGATCTGGAGCACGACAGCGACGACGCGGCCATTGTCTCGGCCATCGTCGCCCTCGGCCAGGCGCTGGGCCTGCGGATCGTCGCCGAAGGGGTGGAAACCGGCGTCCAGCAAGACTTCCTGACCCAGCTGGGCTGCGACTCGTTGCAGGGCTACCTGCTCGGGCATCCGCTGCCGGCCGATCGCTTCATGGTCGACATACACCGCGGGGAGCAATCGGCAACGGGGGCAGGGCGGCAGCATCGTCAACGTCTCCTCGGT
>NZ_JBFTMK010000796.1:0-2194 GCF_056396965.1 Pseudomonas sp. 05N434 | reverse complement strand
TTTACCGCGCGCGAGGTTTTTCTGAATACCGGGTGGCAAGGCGGGCCCGGGGCTCCAGTAGTCACGATAACCACCCACGATGCCAAGGACGTTACCGTGGTCGATGCTCGGGCCGTGACTCCAATCGCCCCCCCCTGAACCTTTCCCCTTGTTTCCATGGCCGGAGTTGCCATGGTCCTGGTTGTATTGTGGATTTCCCTTGCCACCTCCCTGGCCTTTCCCGTTTCCCGGGTCGGCCAATGCAGTCACTGAACCAGACACCAAGGCAAGACACGTCATAGCGGCGATCAACGAGCGAGATCTAAACATATCCATTCTCTCCGAAAGGGGATGTCCCCTGAAGAATGTAGACGGCTATGGCGGTATTAGTTCAGCAACAGTGTTTACTGGAAGTAAGGCGCCGAGTTGGCGTTTTTGAGGATTTTGCAAAAGCCAGGTAAATCGCGGACAACAAAAAAGGGCCCACCTTTCGGTGAGCCCTTCCAGACCGCCCAGCAGAGCGGATTTTGTTTGGTAGGCGCGATTGGACTCGAACCAACGACCCCCACCATGTCAAGGTGGTGCTCTAACCAACTGAGCTACGTGCCTGCTGTGAGGCGGCATTCTACGGAATTCCGGAGGGGTGTCAACACCTTTTTTTCACCTAACCCTATGAATATGCAAAATATTTAATTTCGCTGTGGCAAAGAAGATTTTCCGGTGGCTGGCGGTCGATTTTTAACTCGGGTAGGATCAATGCACTCGTAAAATATATTAAACAGAGGCTGCAGGATGGCGAACACTCCCTACCCAGAGTCCTATTACGCCGCGTCGGCCAATGCAGCGCCAGCGCGCCCGGCCTTGCAGGATGATGTAGAGACTGATGTCTGTGTAATCGGCGCCGGTTACACCGGCCTGTCCTCTGCCCTGTTCCTGCTGGAAAACGGTTTCAAGGTTACGGTGCTGGAAGCCGCCAAGGTCGGTTTCGGTGCGTCGGGACGCAACGGTGGCCAGATCGTTAACAGCTACAGCCGTGATATCGATGTGATTGAGCGCAGCGTCGGCCCCAAGCAAGCTCAGTTGCTGGGGCAGATGGCGTTCGAAGGTGGGCGGATCATTCGTGAACGAGTGGCCAAATATAATATCCAGTGCGACTTGAAGGATGGCGGTGTGTTCGCCGCCATTACCGACAAGCAGATGGGCCATCTGGAGTCTCAGAAGCGCCTGTGGGAGCGTTTCGGTCACACGCAGCTTGAGCTGTTGGATCAGCGTCGCATCCGCGAGGTAGACTACTGCGTCGAAGACTGTAACTACCTGCTCGACTACTACCGCCTGAGCGCCGACAAACGCCTGATATTTGGTGGCGGCGTGGTGTATGGCGCGCGGGACCCGGCGAACATCGAGGCGATCATTCGACCGAAGATGCTCAAGGCCTTCCCGCAACTCAAGGACGTGAAGATCGATTACGCCTGGACCGGCAATTTCCTGCTGACCCTGTCGCGTCTTCCTCAGGTCGGGCGACTGGGCGATAACATCTACTACTCCCAGGGCTGCAGTGGCCACGGCGTGACGTATACGCACCTGGCGGGCAAGGTATTGGCCGAAGCATTGCGTGGTCAGGCTGAACGCTTCGACGCCTTCGCCGACCTCCCCCACTACCCGTTCCCCGGCGGGCAATTGCTGCGCACACCGTTCGCAGCGTTGGGCGCCTGGTATTACGGATTGCGGGACAAGCTCGGGGTCTGATCGACCGACTCAGGAGCGGCGACTTCTTGTAGCGAAGTCGCCGTCGAAGCCCAACAGATGTCAGTGGCGCGCAAAGTGRCTCGGCCGTTGTAGCGCCGAGACTGGATGCAGAAGGATCAGAGCGCAAAGGCGCGAAAGAAGAAAAAGCCAAATCGCAGACACAAAAAACCCCGGTCTTTCGACCAGGGTCTTTGCTATCGACTCGAAGATTGCCAACGGCCTTCTTCGTAGCTTCAAGGCGTTCAGTGGGCCTTGAGGCAGATATGGCGCAGCGGACGGGACTCGAACCCGCGACCCCCGGCGTGACAGGCCGGTATTCTAACCGACTGAACTACCGCTGCGCGTCGGTGGAGGCTTTTCAGCTTCCCTCTTGCTTACACAAGAGTCTCAAGAGTTGGTGGGTGATGACGGGATCGAACCGCCGACATTCTGCTTGTAAGGCAGACGCTCTCCCAGCTGAGCTAATCAC
>NZ_JBFTMK010000795.1:0-1621 GCF_056396965.1 Pseudomonas sp. 05N434 | reverse complement strand
GTTCGGCTGCGAAGCAGTCGTAAATCCAAACGACTCGGTTGGGGCCGGGAACGTTGGGGGCGGCTTCGCAGCCCAGCGGGAGCAAGCTCCCTCGCCACAGGTCATTCATCGCCACTCAGGTTGTGGTTGCCAGGGTTAGTGCTTGGCAACCAGGTCCTTCGGCAGCTTGAAGGTCCACAGCATGCCGCCCTGGTTGAAGTCCTTGATGCGCTTGGCCACTTCGCCGCCCCACAGCGGTACCGCGCCGCCCCAGCCGGAGAGCACCGAAACGTATTGTTCGCCGTCCATTTCCCAGGTGATGGGCGAGCCGAGCACGCCGGAGCCGGTCTGGAATTCCCAGACTTTCTCGCCGGTCTTGGCGTTGAACGCTTGTAGGAAACCTTCCGGCGTACCGGTGAACACCAGGTTGCCCTTGGTGGTCAGCACCCCGCCCCACAACGGCGCGAAGTTCTTGTGGCGCCAGACTTCCTTGCCGGTTTTCGGGTCGATGGCGCGCAGCACGCCGATGTAGTCTTCATTCAATGGTTTGATGGTGAAACCGGCGCCGAGGAACGCCGCGCCTTTTTTATAGGCGATGCCTTCGTTCCAGATGTCCATGCCCCACTCGTTGGACGGCACATAGAACAGGCCGGTGTCGCGGTTGTAGGCCATCGGCATCCAGTTTTTCGCCCCCAGGAACGCCGGCGCTACAAACACCGAACYGCCTTTGGCCTCGGAGCCCGGTGCACCCGGACGGCTGTCTTCGTTGTAGATCGGCCGACCGTTTTTATCCAGGCCACTGGCCCAGGTGATCTTGTCCACGAACGGGAAGCCGCGGATGAATTTGCCGTTGGTGCGATCCAGCACATAGAAGAAACCGTTACGGTCCGCGGTGGCCGCGGCTTTGATTTCCTTGCCGCCTTCGTTGTAGTTGAACGACACCAGTTCGTTCACGCCGTCATAGTCCCAGCCGTCGTGAGGGGTGCTCTGGAAGTGCCATTTGATCGTGCCGTCGTCCGGGTTCAGCGCCAGGCGCGAGGACGAGTAAAGGTTGTCGCCAGGGCGCAGGTGCGAGTTCCAGGGTGCCGGGTTGCCGGTGCCGAACAGCAGCAGATTGGTTTCCGGGTCGTAGTAGCCGCCCAGCCACGGCGCCGCGCCGCCGGTTTTCCACAAATCGCCCGGCCAGGTCTTGCCCGCTTCGCCGCCGGAGATGCCGTTCTCTACGGCCTTGCCGTCTTTGTAGACGTAACCCATGTGGCCTTCGACCGTTGGCCGGGTCCACAGCAGATCACCGTTTTTCGGGTCGTAGGCTTCGATCTTGCCCACCACCCCGAACTCGCCACCCGCCACGCCAGTGATCAGTTTGCCGTTGATCACCAGTGGCGCGGCGCTGATGGAGTAGCCTTCCTTGTGGTCGGCGACTTTCTTGCTCCATACCACTTTGCCGGTGTCTTTATTCAGGGCCACGAGCTTGGCGTCGAGAGTGCCGAAGATCACCAGGTCGCCATACAGCGCCACGCCACGGTTGATCACGTCACAGCACGGACGGATGTCATCCGGCAGGCGCGCGTCGTATTGCCAGAGCTTGCGGCCGGTGCGCGCATCCACGGCGAACACCCGTGAGTAGGAACCGGTCATGTAC
>NZ_JBFTMK010000794.1:0-1626 GCF_056396965.1 Pseudomonas sp. 05N434 | reverse complement strand
CATATGACCTTGTATGTCGATCCCTCTTACATCAAACATCAAGGACAGATGAACGGTTACAGCGGTTTCGCCAAACAGGTAAATCGATCGGGGATCTGGCAAGGAACAGAGACGCTGGAAAGTATCCTGCGCCTGTACGACCAACTGCAAGGCAGTGCATCTGCGGAGGCCTTTCAGCGCCAATTACCCCATCTCAATCATCTGCTCTTCGAGGAGTGCGCGCGGGTTATCGCTTGTCAGCAGACTCAGCCGCAGCCGAGTGAACATCAGCAGCAGGCGACGCTGGTTCGCGACATACAGCGCTATATTCGGGAGAATCTGGAAACAGATTTGGATATTGAGTCGATTGGGCATGAGTTCCACCTGTCACGGCGTCACCTTACTCGTATCTTCAAAGACATTACGGGCGAAACCCTGCTGGATTTCACCAACCGCACCCGAGTGGAAACGGCCGCCCGGCTTGTTTCATGCACTTCACTATCGATCCTCGAAGTCAGCCTCGCGGTAGGCCTGGACTCCCCCTCATACCTTGCTCGACTGTTCAAGCGCCACCTGGGCCTAACCCCAAGCGGGCTACGCAAACCCCGCTAACGATCTGGCCCAAACGGGCGCATGGACGGCCCGATCAAGCGCTTTCGCCAAAATGATGCTGGCCACAATAGACCTCGTCTCCAACATTGAGAGGTCACAATGAACGACGTGGACGTTGTAGAAGTCTTCAAGTCCAGCCAGGGAGGCGACAAACGGGTATCCATCGCAATCGGTGCCGCCGGGCTTGGCGCTGAGCCGATCATGACGATGGCATGCGCCAATCTGCGACTCATAGCGACCAATAACGGGCCGGGCAGACTGAGTTATTGGCAGGAGCGAAAAGCAAAAGAAGTCATGATGGAAAACCTTGATTGCGGCATTCAGGTTTCGGCCGTAGCCAAGGAGTGTTCCTTGTCACGAAGTCATTTTTCCCGAGCTTTCAAGAATGCTACGGGCCACTCCCCACGTGATTGGCTTCAGCTTGCAAGATTAACCCGAGCGAAAGAATTCCTTGAGCAAACTGATTTTTCTATTTCTCAAGTGGGGTTGGAGTGCGGGTTTGCTGATCAAGCCCATTTCACCCGAATGTTCTCCAGTAAATTCAATATGCCCCCAGGAAAGTGGCGGACACAAAAAAAGTCCCAGCTGTAGGGGTGGATCCCCCCTGGAGAATCCATCAAGGCCACCACACCCGTCCGATTGTCAGTTGGACGGGTGTGGTGGGGGCTGCCATTGATAGCAGGCACTCCTTGTTGGTTTTCGGTCCGCTATTTTTGATGGCTTGAGCAGGTAAAGTCCGAAGGGTCGAACCGATCGGTTGTGTCCATCCGGATACTGCGCAGGCTCACCGTTTCCAGGTGTGACGCGTATAAAGGCTCCGAAAAATAGCTGATCAGGATGGAGCGTCGGCGTGCGCCGATCGAGTTCAGACTGCCCGCATGCACTAAATCGGCATCAAACACCAGGATGTCACCCGCGGAGCCTGAAAGCTGCACGGACCGGGACTCGTCATTGAAGTCGTATGGCGGCGCTTCCTGGTCAGGGCGATGGCTGCCGGGAACGATACGTGTTGCGCCGTTCTCGGGGCCATAATCG
>NZ_JBFTMK010000793.1:0-1632 GCF_056396965.1 Pseudomonas sp. 05N434 | reverse complement strand
GGCCGGGGGCGTTGCCCTCAACTGCGTAGCCAACGGCGTGATCTCGCGTGAGCGGATATTCGACCGTCTGTGGGTGCAACCGGCGGCTGGCGATGCGGGTGGCTCGCTGGGCGCCGCGCTGCTGACTGACCGCAAGTATCGCGGCGTAGCAAGCCGCGAACTGCCTGCTGGCGTGCGTGATGGCATGAGCGGAGCATTGCTTGGGCCGGAGTACAGCGAAGAGCAGATCAGGGACGAACTGGAAGCCTGCGGCGCTGTTTTTCACAGGCTTTCGCCGGAAGAGCTCGACCAGCGGGTGAGCACCAGCATCGAGGACGGCGGGGTCATCGGCTGGTTCCAGGGGCGAATGGAGTTCGGTCCGCGATCGCTTGGCAGCCGTTCGATCCTGGGTGATCCGCGCCGCTCGGACACCCAGTCAAACATGAACCTGCGCATCAAGTTCCGCGAGTCCTTCCGCCCCTTCGCTCCCGTGGTGCTTGAGGAAAAAGCGGCAGACTACTTCGACATCGTCGAGGAAAGCCCCTACATGCTGGTGGTCTCGCCCATTGCAACGGGCATTCGCAAGGCGATCCCACAGGAGAGTGCGCGGCTTACCGGGATCGACTTGCTCAAGTTGGTGCGTAGCGAGCTGCCGGCAATCACCCACGTGGACTTCTCGGCAAGGGTGCAGACCGTGGACCGGGAGCGCAACCCGCGGTTCCGGGCGCTGCTTGAACACTTCTATCAGCGTTCAGGGTGTCCTGTATTGGTCAACACCTCGTTCAACGTGCGCGGTGAGCCGATTGTGAACACGCCGTTCGAAGCCTATCGCTGCTTCATGCGTACCAACATGGATGTGCTGGCGATTGGCGACTTCTACCTCGATAAATCGGAGCAGCCTCAGTTCGAGGAGGCGGTCGACTGGCGCGAGACAGTACCGCTGGATTAACTCTTTCATACACTAGGGAAGGTGCACTATGGATTATGTTCTGCTCTACCTGATCCTGCCGTTGGGGATGTTTATCCGACGAACCAAGGCGTTCGCCCATCAGCCGGACCCCAAGGTCACCTCATACCTGAACCGCAAATCATGAGCGTCATGGCCATGGATGTTCAGGAGGCTTCATTGGTACAGGTGGTGGTCGTCAATGATCCCGACCTGACCGGGCTGGAGGGCTGTCGCGTGAGGCTGGCCGAAACGCCGCACTGCGCTGAGAGTGTGGGAGCAGTCGGCGGGGACTGGCTCGGCACAGTGTTGGGCCGGGATATCGTCGAGGCAATTCGCGCATTTCCTGACAGCCCGCACAAAGCGCTGCTCATCAGAGGCATTTCGCTCTCTACGGACGTCGCGACGCCGCGCAATGGTTTCCTGCCCAACGCCGAGTGTGTTCTTGACTTCGATCTGCTGCACTTTGGCATGTTGCGGCTGCTGGGTGTCAGGCCGCATGCAGTCGAGTATGAGAACTTCGGCAAGCTGGTCAGAAACGTCGTTCCGGTCCCGGAGGCCGCGGGCACCACCAGCTCTTGGGGCGCGGATGTGGAGTTTTTCTGGCACACCGACAATCCCAACTGGCCCTTCGCCGATCAAAGCCGAAATGTCGCGACCGCCGTGCCGAACTTCTTGGCCTTTACCGCCGTGCGCAACTTTGAAGG
>NZ_JBFTMK010000792.1:0-1634 GCF_056396965.1 Pseudomonas sp. 05N434 | reverse complement strand
TTACCAGACATGATTTCACCTCGCTTTTGTTGTTGTGAGAACACGGCCCTTGTACTGCGAAGGGTCGCACGGCCTTACAGTGCGGCGGTAAATGTCTTGCGTTTGCGCGTGAATGCAGATGGGTTGGAAGTCACCTTCCAACGATGCGTGATAAGCCGTCATCGTATTGATCCTACGCCTGGTATCAGCACCCTGCGAGGGCATTTAGCACCCAATTACCCCCCCGGTTGGCAGGGCTGGCGCAGGAGTAACGGGCGCTGAACGCCGTGTTTGCCCCCCCATCAAAGCACAGTGCTAAAAATATTTTTATCTGATAAATGTTTTATTGACTAAAAAATAATACCGGGTAATTATTTCCCTGCATCTGCTTTCACGCAGAGTCATTTTGCAGGGGAAACCCGATGAGTCAGAACACCGTGCCGTTGCTGGCCAGTCTTTACATCGAGACGAATGAATCGTCACTCGACAGGCGCTTGGCGCCTTTGTTTATGCAGGGTTTTCCGGCCGAGCCGAAACGCCGCGTCACCTGGAACAACTGGATGCGTCCACCGTTCAATCAGTGGGGGTTCCGCAATCTGGCGCGCCTGCGTCCCTCCATTGATGTGGAGGCGGGTGGTGGACCGGTCAGTGTCTTGAAGGAAGCGCCACAAGCGCTGGATGAACTGCACTTCGACAGTGAATGTGGCTTGAGCGTCAGTGTCATCGATCATCTGGTGGTCAGTCAGACCGACGCCTTTTTGGTGATGCAGGGCGACACCGTGCTGTTCGAGCGTTACTTCAACGGCCAGCGTCCCCGGGACCGGCATGTCATGTTCTCGGTGACCAAGTCGCTGATCGGCACCCTGGGGGAGCAACTGGTCTGCGATGGCATCCTCGATCCGCAATTGCCGGCGGCGTATTACGTGTCCGAACTGTTGGGTAGCGCGTTTGGCGATGCCACGGTGCGCCAGCTGTTCGACATGGCCGTGGGCATCGACTACAGCGAAGTCTATGACGATCCCAACTCCGAGAGCTCGCAGTACGGCTATGCCTGCGGTTTCCAGCCGGCACCTGCGCAGTACGCTCAGTTCGAGTCGCTGTATCAGTACCTGCCGTCGCTGAAAAAACGCGGCAGTCACGGCGGCTTTTTCCATTACGTGACCGCCACCACCGAAGCCCTGGCCTGGGTCATGGAGCGCGCTTCGGGCAAGGCTTGCAATCAATTGCTGCAAGACATCTGGAGCCAGTTGGGGTGTGAGCGCGACGGCTACTTCATGGCCGATCCTTGGGGGCGTAGCGTTGCCGGTGCCGGTTTCAACGCCACCTTGCGAGACATGGCGCGGTTCGGTCGGCTGCTGGCCAACGACGGTCGCCATGATGGGCTGCAATTGCTGTCGACCGAGACGGTTGCACGCATTTGCGCCGGCTCCGATCCAGCGATCTACGCCAAAAACTCCGAGTTCTCCCAATGGACCCCTGACGCTTCCTACCGCAGCCAGTGGTACGTCTTCAACGACCACAGTCAGGCGATCATGGCCGGCGGTATCCACGGCCAGTACCTGTTCGTCGATAAGCCGTCCGGTGTGGTGATCGTCAAGCAGTCATCGCTGACCGAGGCTGTCAGCCCGTTCGATGCTGACAGCGTGCGCATGCTG
>NZ_JBFTMK010000791.1:0-1650 GCF_056396965.1 Pseudomonas sp. 05N434 | reverse complement strand
CAGGCGAGAGTCTTCCACGAGCCCGCCGATCAAACACCAAAGGCAGCCCTGAGGCTGCCTTCGGTTTATTCGCAAAACCGAATCAGGACAGGAACCCACCATCCACATTCAGCGAAACCCCGGTCGTATAGCTGGAAGCATCACTCGCCAGGTACAACACCGCACCGGCCATTTCACTCGGATCCGCCACGCGCTTGAGTGGAATCTGCTGCAATGCGGTGTTCAAAATTGCCTCGTTCTTCACCAGCGCCGATGCAAACTTGGTGTCGGTCAAACCCGGCAGCAAGGCGTTGCAGCGAATGCCGAACTGCGCGCATTCCTTGGCGAACACCTTGGTCATGTTGATCACCGCTGCCTTGGTCACCGAGTAGATGCCCTGGAAGATCCCCGGCGAGATGCCGTTGATCGAGGCGACGTTGATGATGCTGCCGCCACCGTGTTCGCGCATCAGCTTGCCGGCTTCCACCGACATGAAGAAGTAGCCGCGAATGTTCACGTCGACGGTTTTCTGGAAGGCGCTGAGGTCGGTGTCCAGCACGTTGCAGAACTGCGGGTTGGTCGCGGCGTTGTTGACCAGGATGTCCAGACGCCCGAATTGTTCGCGGATGGCGGCGAAGACCTGGGTGATCTGTTCCATCTCACCGATGTGGCAGGCAATGGCGGTGGCCTTGCCGCCGGCGRCGATGATCGCGTCGGCGACGTGCTGGCAGCCGTCGAGCTTGCGGCTCGAAACGATCACGTGGGCACCTTGCTGCGCCAGCAGTTTGGCGATGGCTTCACCGATGCCGCGACTGGCACCTGAGACGAAAGCGATCTTGCCGTCGAGGTCGAACAACTGAGTCTTGGACATGATTTTTCCTTGTTATGGGGCCCGATCAGAGGCTGGATTTCTGAATGACCTGCAAGCTCATCTGCTCCAGCAGTTTGTTCATGTGAATGAACTGTGCGAAGCGTTTGTCCTGGGTCTGACCATGGAAGAAGCGGTAGTAGATCTGCTGCACGATGCCGGCCAGACGGAACAGGCCATAGGTGTAGTAGAAGTCGAAATTGTCGATCTGGATGCCGGCGCGCTCGGCGTAGTAATCGACGAATTCGCGGCGGGTCAGCATGCCGGGGGCGTGGCTTGGCTGGCGGCGCATCAGTTGCACCGGTGCCGGGTCGTCGGCTTCGATCCAGTAGGCGAGGGTGTTGCCCAGGTCCATCAGCGGGTCACCGAGGGTGGTCAGCTCCCAATCCAGCACACCGATGATCTGCATCGGGTTGTTCGGATCGAGGATCACGTTGTCGAAGCGGTAATCGTTGTGGACGATGCTCGACGTCGGGTGATCGGCTGGCATTTTGTCGTTGAGCCAGGCCTTTACTGCTTCCCACTTCGGCGCGTCCGGGGTCAGGGCTTTTTCGTAGCGCTCGCTCCAGCCTTTGATTTGCCGCGCGACATAACCTTCGGGTTTACCGAGGTCACCCAGGCCATAAGCCTTGTAGTCGACACGGTGCAGTTCGACGAACTTGTCGATGAAGTTCTTGCACAGGTTTTCGGTCTTCGCCGAATCCAGGCCCAGTTCCGGTGGCAGTTCGGCGCGCAGGATGATCCCCTTGACCCGTTCCATCACATAGAACTCGGCGCCGATCACCGATTCGTCAGTGCAGTGC
>NZ_JBFTMK010000790.1:0-1650 GCF_056396965.1 Pseudomonas sp. 05N434 | reverse complement strand
ATCCAGACTCGTTTGCTGCATGCCGTGCAGTTGGGCGCCTTCAACCGTCAGGTCGTGCAAAAACTGGTGCAGCAACTGCTGGACATGGGCGAGAGCGCCGATGCGAAAATATTGACGGACTGGATTRCCCGCCTCGGCAGCCTACCGACCTACGACAGCCGTGAGTTGCTGGGCAGCATGCCCTCCGGCCGGCTGTTGAACTGGTTGCAGGCACGCCAGCCGAACGACACCGCGGTACGGAAAATCAATCAACACCTGGCGGCCAATGAGGGCGGGCCTCAGTTTGGCATTCTGTTGCTGGATCTTGAAGCCGACATGGACAAGTTGCAGGTCACCTTTGACAGTCTGATGGAAAGCGCTTTCCGCGCCTTCAAGGTGGTGGTCTTCACCACCGGTGATTTGCCTGACGTCACCACCGAACAAAATACCGTGCATTTTGTAAAGGTCAGCGCAAGCAACTACGTCGATAAACTGAACCAGATTGCCCAGCGCTCAACCTCGGACTGGCTGCTGTTGGCCGAGGCCGGCGATGAGTTCACCGCTGCCGGCTTCCTGCGCGCCAGCCTTGAGTTGCAGGACGCGGAAGGTTGCCGTGCGGTGGCGATGGATGAGATTCATCGCCGTAGTAACGGCACATTGACCGAGGTTTTCCGCCCGGCCTTCAACCTCGACCTGCTGCAAAGTCTGCCGACGTTGACCGCCCGGCATTGGCTGATCCGACGCGAAGTGCTGGTGGATGTCGGTGGTTATGCCCGCGAGTTCAGCGATGCACTGGAATTCGACCTGCTGCTGCGCCTGATCGAAGCTGGCGGGTTGGCAGGGCTGGCGCATTTGGCCGAGCCATTGCTGATCACCCCGGCGGTGGAGTTGGCGCCGAATGAGCACCAACGTCAGACCCTGGTACGCCACCTGGCAACCCGTGGTTATCAGGCGCAGGTCAGTGCCGAGGCATTTGGTGGCTTGCGGATCGACTACCGGCATGCCCAGCGTCCGAAGGTGTCGATCATCGTCCGCAGCGAAGGCGATCAGGAGCCATTGCAGCGCTGCCTGGTGAGCGTATTGCAGCGTACGCGCTATCAGAACAACGAAATTATCATCGCCGACAACCACAGCCAGTCAGCCGATCTGCTGACGTGGCTCGACAGTCTGGAGCAAAACGGTCGCGGGCGGATTCGCCTGATCAAGAACGAGCAGCGCGTGAGCCCGTCGGCACTGCTCAACCAGGCCGCCGCGCAGGCACAGGGTGAGTACTTGATACTGCTCGCGGCAGACGCCGAGGTGGTCAATGCCAATTGGATCGAAGCTTTGCTCAACCAGGCTCAGCGGCCGGAAGTGGGGGTGGTGGGGGCCAAGCTGGTTGATCGCGAGGGCAGCGTGACCGGCGCCGGTTTGATTCTGGGGCTGGGGGACGGCGTGGCCTCTGCGTTCGTCGGCGAGAAAAAAGACGCACCGGGTCCTATGCATCGACTGTTGGTCGAGCAGAATTATTCGGCAGTTTCCGACGCTTGCCTGATGGTGCGCAAAGAGGTGTTCGATGCACTGGGCGGGCTGGATGAAGAGCATTTCGAGCAAGCGTATGCCGATGTCGACTTGTGCCTGAAAGTCGCCGATGCCGGGTTGCTGACCGTATGGACGCCGCAAGTGCAAATC
>NZ_JBFTMK010000789.1:0-1652 GCF_056396965.1 Pseudomonas sp. 05N434 | reverse complement strand
AATTCAGGATGAGTACGAAAGCGCCACTGATAGCGCCTATCAAAGCAGCTCCGTGACCACCGATGAAGTCGAAGCTGCGCCCGTCGAAGTCGACTCGGCAGCAGATTCAACCGACGATGCAGCCGAAGCGGCCCAGCCCCCTGTAGACTCTGCAAAAGAATGAACAGCGCTCCCCGCCCGTGACACCTGCGTCGCTGGCGCGGAGCTGTTGCGATGGAGAACTGCATGACCCGTTACGCTCTGATCACTGGCGCTTCCAGCGGCATCGGCCTGGCAATGGCCGAAGCGCTGGCCCGGCGCGGCCGCAGCCTGCTATTGGTGGCCCGACAGCGTGATCAGCTGGAAAGTATTGCGATTGAACTGACTCAACGTTTTGGCGTGGAAGTTTTGTTTCGTGCCTGTGACCTGGGTGAACCGTTGCGCCTGTCCGGATTTCTACTGGAGCTGGAGGAAGGTGAGCGGCAAATCGATCTGCTGGTCAACTGCGCCGGCATCGGTACCTGTGGCCCATTCCTGGCCCAGGACTGGATGACCGAGCAGGACCTGATCGAAGTGAACATCCTGGCCCTCACTCGCTTGTGTCATGCCATTGGTAACAGCATGGCCTTGCAGGGCGGCGGGCAGATTCTGAACGTCGCCTCGGTTGCGGCGTTCCATCCCGGCCCCTGGATGAGCACTTATTACGCCAGCAAGGCTTATGTGCTGAATTTCTCCGAAGGCTTGCGCGTCGAACTGAAAAAATGCGCGGTCAAGGTGTCGGTGCTCTGCCCCGGCCCGACCCGCACGGCGTTTTTTCGCACCGCGCAACTGAACACCGACAAGCTGGGCGAGAGCAAATTGCTGATGAGCCCAGAGGAAGTCGCGCTCTACACCGTGCGYGCCCTGGAGAAAAATCGCGCCATTATCATCCCCGGTCGCCTGAATCGCTGGTTCGCCTTCTTGCCACGGCTCGGCTCGCGCTGGCTGACCCGGACAATCGCGGGCATGGTCAATAAGGCGTACTGCCCGCGCTGACCAGCCTTCAAGGTAAAAAACTGGGCTCAGGCAGGGCCCATGCGTACACTCAAGCCAGCCAAACAACGGAGAAAACAGCTGTGGATACTCTGTTCACCAAGATCATCAACCGGGAAATCCCGGCGAAGATCATTTACGAGGACGACCAGGTACTGGCCTTCCACGACATCGCCCCACAGGCCCCCGTGCATTTCCTGGTGGTCCCGAAGAAACCGGTGCGCACCCTTAACGATCTCACCGAGGACGATAAGGCTCTGGCCGGGCATATTCTGTTCACCGCGCAGCGTCTGGCTCTGGAACTGGGCTGTGAAGAAGGTTTCCGGGTGGTCATGAACTGCAATGAATTGGGCGGGCAGACCGTTTATCACATTCATATGCACGTGCTGGGTCAGCGCCAGATGCACTGGCCTCCGGGCTAATTGCAAGCAGTACCGGTTTATGTGGCGAGGGCGCTTGCTCCCTCGCCACAGATGACCCAGCGCAAACCCTCCCCGGCCGATTGGGTTAAACTGGCCGCCGAGATTCTTCCCGGAGGTCAGCATGACTACCCAACGTCACTATTCGCCAATTGACCGTCTTCTGCTGCAAGCCGATGCCGCGATGCGTACTTTGTTGCCCTTCAGCGGTCAGCCCTACCG
>NZ_JBFTMK010000788.1:0-1654 GCF_056396965.1 Pseudomonas sp. 05N434 | reverse complement strand
CCTGGGGACCCTCGGCACCGGTAACCACTTCATCGAGGTCTGCCTGGACGAGGCCAATCGCGTGTGGTTCATGCTGCACAGCGGCTCTCGCGGCGTGGGCAATGCCATCGGTACTCTGTTCATTCAATTGGCCCAGGCGGACATGCGCCAGCACATCGCCAACCTGCCGGACCGTGACCTTGCCTACTTCAAGGAGGGCAGCCGGCACTTCGATGACTACGTCGAAGCGGTGGGTTGGGCTCAGGACTTCGCCCGGCAGAACCGTGCCTTGATGATGCAAGCGGTGATTCACGCGGCGCGGCAGGTGATCCGCAAACCTTTCGAGGTTGCGCTGGAGGCCGTGAACTGCCATCACAATTACGTGCAGAAAGAGCGGCATTTTGGCGAGGACATCCTGGTCACCCGTAAAGGCGCGGTGTCGGCGAAGAAGGGCGAGCTGGGGATCATTCCCGGTTCCATGGGGGCCAAAAGCTTCATCGTTCGCGGCCTCGGCAACGAGCAATCGTTCTGTTCCTGCAGCCACGGCGCCGGTCGCACCATGAGCCGCACCAAAGCCAAGAACACCTTCACCGTCGCCGACCAGATCCGCGCGACCGCCCATGTGGAATGCCGCAAGGATGCGGCGGTCATCGATGAGATCCCGATGGCCTACAAGGACATCGACAAAGTCATGCACGCCCAGCGTGATCTGGTGGAAGTGCTGCATACGTTGCGACAGGTAGTGTGCGTGAAGGGGTAGGGATGGGAGGTATTCCGCTGGTCGGGAAAATCAACGGGAGTGGACAGCTCTGCTGTCGTATGGAGGTAGTGATCTATTCGCTGGGGCGAGGTATCTCAAATGACGGCGACTGATGATTTCAGACACCATGCGCATGAACTGATCGCGGACCTGGATGCGGCCACAACGGAAATGATGAAGTTGATTTCAGCTCATCAGCTCTGTGGGCCGGAATGGGAACGGGTCACGAAATGGCAGCATGAAGCGTACGAGCGGTGGATGAAGTATCTGAATGCGAGTTCGTATACCGATTCCGGCTCGGGGGTCGATCCGGGGCAGGGCGAAGCCTCTGTATAAGAAGCCTTTGTATAAAAAGCTGCTTTATAGCGGCGTAGCCCCAGCGTTTGCTGGATGTCTGCGCAAGTACAGGCTACATTTCCCGTTTTTCAGGATAGAGAAGCATCATGCGGATGTTGATAGCGGGAGTAGCGTTGGCTGCGTTGGCGGGCTGTTCATTGCCCGCATCCCTGGTGCCCGGTGAGCCTAATGTCAGCAAATACAGCGATAAGGCGCCCAAGGAATATGCCGGGTGTGTATTGCCATTGTGGCGCCAGGAGATTGCTGGAACGACGCAAACAGCGATTTCCAATGGCTATCGGATTACTGCACCGAGCGTCATCACAGCTGACGAAATTCTGGATATCGTGAAGTCCAAGGATGGCAGCCGGGTATCGCTTTACCAAGGGCCGCCATGGGCCAAGTCAGGAACGCTGCGCAAGGCTGTCCGGGATTGTCTGTAACGGTTTCTTCAGTAGATGACTCAAAAATAGTGTGGATATTTAATGGGTTGCGAGATTTAGTAACTGGATGGTGAGTCAAAATATCTTGTTACAGATCAATTGATTGGGTAATATTGCCCCGCGTTCACCACCACGG
>NZ_JBFTMK010000787.1:0-1663 GCF_056396965.1 Pseudomonas sp. 05N434 | reverse complement strand
GTGCTGTTGCTGTCCGGTGCCTCGTTCATGGCGCTGATGGTGATGAAGCACGTCAACTTCGACTTCAACACGCTGTTCTCCGAGGCGATCAAGGTTCACGCCAAAGGTGAAGCAATCATGAGCCCGGGCGGCCTGGTGAAAGACCCGATCTCGGCGTTCTCCCTCGGCCTGGCACTGATGTTCGGTACCGCTGGCCTGCCGCACATCCTGATGCGCTTCTTCACCGTGAGTGACGCGAAAGAAGCGCGTAAAAGCGTGCTGTATGCGACCGGGTTCATTGGTTACTTCTACATCCTGACCTTTATCATCGGCTTCGGCGCGATCCTGCTGGTCAGCACCAACCCGGCCTTTAAAGATGCGGCAGGCGCGCTGTTGGGCGGCAACAACATGGCGGCGGTGCATTTGGCCAACGCGGTGGGTGGCAGTGTGTTCCTGGGCTTCATCTCGGCGGTGGCGTTCGCGACCATTCTGGCGGTGGTGGCCGGCCTGACCCTGGCCGGTGCCTCGGCAGTGTCCCATGACCTGTATGCCAGCGTGATCAAGAAGGGCAAGGCCAACGAGAAGGACGAAATCCGCGTCTCGAAAATCACCACCATCGCCCTGGCGGTGCTGGCGATCGGCCTGGGCATTCTGTTCGAGAAGCAGAACATCGCGTTCATGGTGGGCCTGGCGTTCTCCATCGCGGCGAGCTGCAACTTCCCGGTGCTGCTGCTTTCCATGTACTGGAAGAAACTGACGACTCGCGGTGCGATGATCGGCGGTTGGTTGGGGCTGGTCAGTGCGGTTGGCTTGATGGTGCTGGGGCCAACCATCTGGGTGCAGATCATGGGTCACGAGAAGGCGATCTTCCCGTATGAATACCCGGCGCTGTTCTCGATGATCATTGCCTTTATCGGGATCTGGTTCTTCTCGATCACTGACAAATCTGCTGCGGCTGACAATGAGCGGGCGCTGTTCTTCCCGCAGTTTGTCCGTTCGCAGACGGGGTTGGGGGCGAGTGGGGCGGTTTCGCACTAAGGCTTCTTATATATAAGCTGCGCTGACACGAATGCCCCGGTCGAGAGATCGGGGCATTTTTATTGGGCTTTTATGGGCGGTTATCGCCCTTTGTAGGGGCGAGGCTTGCCCGCGAAGGCTATATGCAAAAGCCAAAGCGAGGCGGCCGGCCGGCCTGATCGGACGTGGGGATATATTCCTCCCGTAGGAACTGCCGAAAGCTGCGATCTTTTGATCTTGCCGTTGCTTTGGCTTTTGATCTGTCTGCTCTTTTCCCGGAGGTCGAGCCGCCGTTACCGAAGAAACGGATATATACACAACCAAAGAGCACAAACAAAAACGGCCTCTATCTATATAGAGGCCGTTCTCGGTGCAACTTAAGACGTTATCGCAAGACAGGTCTTATTTGCGGTCTTCAAGCGGGGTGATGTCACGCGACTCGTAGCCGGTGTACAGCTGGCGCGGACGGCCGATCTTGTACGGGCTGGAGAGCATTTCTTTCCAGTGGGAGATCCAGCCGACAGTCCGCGCCAGGGCGAAGATCACGGTGAACATACTGGTTGGAATGCCGATCGCCTTGAGGATGATCCCCGAGTAGAAGTCGACGTTCGGGTACAGCGAGCGTTCGATGAAGTACGGGTCGGTCAGGGCGATCTCTTCCAGGCGC
>NZ_JBFTMK010000786.1:0-1666 GCF_056396965.1 Pseudomonas sp. 05N434 | reverse complement strand
GAACAACCCCGTCGCCTTGAACTGCTTGAACAGGGCAGCGTCATACAGGTCGTGCGTATTGGGGGTATTCGGCAGCAGATTGATCACGTAATCCACCTCACCGACCAGGCGCGGCAAATCGCTCAGCGCGCCGACTTCGACAAAGGGCGCCTGCTCCCGGGCAGTGCTGGCGATGCCATATAACTCGACGCCAAACGGCAGCAGAAACTGCGCCACTGTCTGACCGATATCACCGGTGCCGACAATCAGCACCTTTCGTCCAGCCAGGCTTTGACCCTGGCGATTGTCCCATTTGCGCTCGACCTGGCTGACCAGCCGCGCCAACACTTCGCGCTCGTGGCCGAGCATGTAAGTCAGCACGTATTCAGCCATGACCTGACCAAAAATCCCTACCGCGCGAGTCAGCCGATAGTGCCGTGGCAAGCCATCGGCCAGCAGCGGCGTGATACCGGCCCAAGTCGACTGCAGCCATGCAGGCGTATGGCCCTGACGCAACAGCGTCGCCAGCAGGTCCGGCTGACCGAGCCAGACCTGGCAGTCGGCGGCCTGACGGGCCAGTTCGGCGGAGTCACCGCTGGTCAATACTTCCAGATCAGGAGCTGCCTGACGCAACAGTTGGGCATACACAGGGTGGTCGTGTTCAGCAATCAGAACGCGCATGTTTCAAACCTTTCAAAAGCAGTGCAGACGACCGCCGACAGAGGATCACTCCATCGTCACGGCCATYGCCAAAATCATTCCAGTGTTTCATAAGGCTCTGAATAGAGCCTGTCTGCCGATTACATCGGGTCGTTGCGGCGCAGCAATTCTTCCGGCAAGTGTTCGATGTATTCATCCTCGGCCGGTGGCATTTGCAGGTGGTAGCCCTGCTTTTCGAGGTTCTCCAGTACTACAGCAATGTCTTCGCGCGACAGCTTGCGCTCGGGGGTCAACACCAGGTCGAAAGCGTGGATGGCTTTGCCGAAAGCCGCCATCAGGGGTTCAGGCACGCGCTCCAGTGCATCGCTTTTGAGCACATAGAGGTACATCCCGCTTTTCTTCGAGCTTCGATAAATCGAGCAAATACGTTTCAAGGCTGTTCTCCGGCGGTGGCCAGGCTGTCGAGCAGCGCCTGGCCCATCAATTCGCGGCGCCAGCCACGCAGCGAATCAGGCAATTGGTAAGGACCATTGGGGAAGCCGCTCTTGAGCAGCGCTTCCAGGGTTTTCTTGCGCAGCATCAGCTCCGGCGCGATGTTCAGGCGCTCGGCTTCGGCCTGGCCGATGGCACGCAGCTGTTTGACCAGCGCGGCGGCTTCCACCGGCAATGGCTCCGGCACCGCTGGCGGCCACTGATCAGGCGACACACTGCCAGAGCGCTTGATCAGATCAAGCAGAAATTCGCCGTCCTGACGCACGGTGCGCGGGTGCATGTCTTCGATTTTCGCCAGTGCGCCGAGGTTGTCCGGTTGGGTGCGTGCCAACGGCCACAGTGAATGTTCACGGATAATGCGGTTGCGCGGCAGATCACGGGCGCGGGCTTCACGCTCGCGCCAGGCGCAGAGTTCACGCAACACGGCGAGTTGGGCGCGGGACAGCTTCCAGGCCAGTTTGGCGTCGCGATAGACCTCGTACGGGTCGACCTCGCGCCGCAGATTGGCGACCAGCTCGGCACCGTCTTCCAGGAC
>NZ_JBFTMK010000785.1:0-1668 GCF_056396965.1 Pseudomonas sp. 05N434 | reverse complement strand
TGTTTAACGGCGGCACTATCCTGGTGTTGCTGTTGACGACACTGGCGACGCTGTTACCCGCTACAAACTTTACTTGGGTGGCACCTTTGTGTTCTGCGCTCGCCGGGTTGTTCGTCGCAATGGAGCGAGCCCTCGGATTCGGTGCCCGTTGGCGTTATCACCGTGAAATGCGTTTTGCCTATGAATCAATTATCGACATGCTGGATTTTCTTCCSGTAATTCCCGCCTCCGAGCGCCCGAAATATATCCGCGATATCTTTTCGGCATTGTATGCGGTTCGATCTCGGGAGTCGGCGATCCCGAATGCAGGGACTAATTCGGCACCTACTTGATTACGATTCCAGACTACCTGCTTCGCTGCGGCTCAACCGGGGGGGCTTCAGTCGGCTTCATATCTTTTAGGCGTCGGTTAGCCACGACGTTATAAATGGCTGCTTTGCGATTCACCGCACCAGTTGCTCCAGCAACTCAGGCGTCACGTAGTGCGGTCCGTCGAACAGGTAGAGCGGATAACCGTCATAGGCCGCGAGTTGCGGTTTGAGTTCGGCCGCGGTCGCGGAGCGGAATCCGCCGCCGAAGTTGGGGCGAAAGGCTTCGACGATGATTCGCACACGGTCCTTGCCCAGGCGCTGGCGCATGGCGTCGGCGTAGGTTCGGGCCACCGGTGCGGTGCGGGCGTAGACGCCGACGCCATCCTGGAAGAACACGCCGATGTCATCCGGCAGCCATTGCTTGAGCCAATCGGCGGTGGCGGCGGGGCCGATGTTGGCGCCGTCGTAAACACTGATCCATAACGGTCGCGGCAGCTTGGCCAGCAGGGCGGGCAGTTCTTTGGCGCGGGTCCAGCTGGGGTCGACTTCGGCCGGGAAATACCAGCCGGTGACGTGTAGCGGCGTAGGCAATTTGGCGATGCGTTCCGAGACAGCGGCCAGTTGCTCGATGTTGTCCCGTGAGCGGTTCTCGCTGAAGTAACCGGCCAGCCCGAGAATGACATCCTGCGCCCAGGGCGCCTTGGCGATACGGGTCCAGTCAGGCAACACCGGCACGGTGGGCAGGCCGGTACCGGGAGCGAATGCCTGATCGTCGACGACGGTCCATTGCACCAGCAGCTCATGGGCGCCGAGTTTTTCCCAGTGGCCGTTGATGCCGACGGTCTTGTTGTCCGGCTGCCAGACGATGCCGACAATCCCCGGGTCAAGAGCCTTGGTGTGTGTCACGTAGAGCATGCCGGAACCTGCGCCGAGGGTAGCGATAAGCAACAGGGCGACAACGGTCGCGCGACTGGCGGTGTAGCCAAAGATTTTCACAGGGCTGCCTTTTTCRGGGGCGGGGGATATGCCCACGTCGAGGGCAGGTTAAACCCCAGGCACAAATAAACTCGAACGTTCATACCAGTCCTCAATAGGAATACGTCAGGCGAGCGAACACGCCTTGAGCGCGGTCATCGCCCAGCACCTTCACGCGGTACTGCAGAGAAAAATCCACATAGGAGCGTGGGGCGTTGTAGGCATCTTCGCGGAACCAGTAACGGACGTTGTTGCCGACGCCGATGCCTGCGGCCTTACCGGATGATGAGCTCGTGCTGCCGTCGGTATCGGTCTCGCTGTTCATCTTTGAGTCATAGTCGAATGCGGCCACGACATGGGGGAAGCTCACCCAGTGTGAACC
>NZ_JBFTMK010000784.1:0-1670 GCF_056396965.1 Pseudomonas sp. 05N434 | reverse complement strand
GGTGGATGGGCTGTCATCTCTCAAGACAAATTCACAAAAGGTGATATTGAAAAGAGAGCGTTCCGCGAGTGCGGACTGCCGGTCTTCTGTTTGGCCAAGCATTGGGGAAACGAGTCTTATTGGAACAAAGCGCATAACCTGGTGCGATGGTGGCCGTCGATCATGAGTCAGGCACATCTGAATGGAGGTGGCGCTGCGTTCCGCGTACCGTGGAAATGTCCGGCGCACGGAAAATTTGATCAAATAAAAATATARACCCCGAACCGTGACAGGGCTTCTTTTCATTCATACCTTTGGTGAAGCTACGAGCGACTGAAGCCATCCATCCACATGAATTTTTCTTCACCCCACCGCCCCCCCTCCAACCTGTACATTCCCCCTCGCTCATTCAAGAAACTACGGTTTGCCCGCCCTCCCGCGGGCTTTTTTTTTTGCCTGCGATTTGGTTAGCGGTCGGTTCCAGTGACTGCTCCCACCATCATTTCAACCGATACAGATACGTATCCTGCGCCTCATGCGGCTGCAAACAAGCCCTCTGATAACACCGTCTGATCAAACCAAACCCGGCCGCTTCGGCCAGCCGCTGGCTCGCCACATTGGCCGAGGCGATGGTCAGGTAAAACGTGAAACCGGGCATGCTTTTGATCAACGCTTCAAGCGCCGTGCGCATATAGCCTTTGCCCGTATACTCGGTATTGACCCAGTAGCCGACCAAATACCGGTTACGGCGCCGGGGCTTCAAGCCAATACAGCCGATGATCGCGTGCGCGGTATCGTCGACGATAAACAGCCGCCGCTCACCGGTTTCGCTTTTGAATTCATCGACTGCCCGCGCGAGGAACGATCGGGCCTCGTCCTCGGTGGTGTAGGGTTTGGCCCAGGGCAGAAATTCGCAGTGGACTGTAAAACTGGCGTTCAGCGCATGCTGCAACGCTTTACACCATCCGGGGTCGGGGGCGCTCAATCTCAATGTGTGAGTACCAACGGTCAGCGCAAGCTCCATTGCATCATCCTTAACTACCAACTCCATGACGTCAGACAATAACAGCGCCTGGAAGGACGCTGCTACTCAGATCGCCCCCCGTTAGTGCTGCCCCAACGTCACCCGTCACCTCTCGCTGGTCGTTCATGTTTCGTTAAGCATTCAACTCGTATGCTTGGGGTTCCCGGTCCCCTGCTCGGTTAGCCAGAAACTCATGTCACGCCCCGTCTCTTCACTGTTTCTACTCGCCGCTCTGCTGTTTTTCTTCGCGCTAAGCAATCACCAATTACAAGGTTCCACGGAGGCCCGGGTCGCCGGAATTGCCATGGAGATGCACCTGGATAACGACTGGGTGACCCCGCATTTGTTCGGCGAGCCATTTCTTGAGAAACCGCCCTTGAGCTTGTGGCTCGACGCCGGGGCGATTCGCGCATTCGGCGGTACGCCGTGGGCGGTGCGGCTCGCGTCGGCGTTTGCCGGGTTATTCAGCGTGATGTTGCTGTATGCGATGCTGCGGCGGTTCGACCGGCCCAAGGTCATTGCCTGGACGGCGGGGATTTTGCTGGCGACCATGGCCAGTTACTGGAGCAACACGCGCAGCGTCGGCGAAGACGCGTTGCTGGCCTTCGGCGTGAGCATGGCGCTGCTGGCATTTTTTCAGGGGACACGGTATTCGACTGTCGGCAAC
>NZ_JBFTMK010000783.1:0-2751 GCF_056396965.1 Pseudomonas sp. 05N434 | reverse complement strand
CTTCAACTTGTAATATTACTGGCGGCCTATGGAGTAATATTTAATACCTTTATCTATAAGCTTTTGAGGATCGAAAAGGTTTCTTCCATCAAATATTATAGGCTCGCTAAGTTGGCTTGCAATTTGATCCAGATCGGGTGCCTTGAAGGCTTGCCATTCAGTTATTATGATTAAGGCATCGCTTTCTTTTAAAGTTTCTTCTTTGGTTCCGCACAAACTCAAGTCATCACGATTATTGTAAATTCGCTGAGTTTCTTCCATCGCCTCCGGATCATACGCTCTCACCTTGGCGCCGTTTTTCCACAGTGCCTCCATCAGTACTCGACTGGGTGCTTCACGCATATCATCAGTATTGGGTTTAAAGCTCAACCCCCAAAGAGCGAATGTTTTTCCTGCGATATCCCCATTGTAGTGATTAATTATTTTCCTGAAAATTACACTCTTTTGCTCATTATTTCTTGCCTCTACGGACTTCAGAATTACTRCATCAAAGTCCAGTTGCTCGGATGTCTTAATGAGGGCTTGTACATCTTTAGGAAAACAAGAGCCACCATACCCGGATCCTGCATAGATGAAGTGGTAACCAATCCTGGGATCTGAACCTATGCCCTTTCGCACCATTTCGATATCAGCACCGAGCATTTCTGACAAGTTAGAAATCTCATTCATGAAGCTGATTTTTGTTGCAAGCATGCAGTTGGCTGCATATTTCGTCAGCTCAGCGCTGCGAACGTCCATGACAATTATTTTTTCGTGATTACGGTTGAAAGGAGCATAGAGGTCACGAATGACTTCTTCTGTACTCGCCTGTTCCGTACCAATAACTATCCGATCCGGACGCATGCAGTCCGATACTGCAGAACCTTCCTTTAAAAACTCTGGATTCGATGCAACGTCAAACGAAAGATCAGTGCGGCCGCGTTGAGCCAGTACGCTCGCAACTCGATCCCTCACTTTATCGGCTGTTCCAACAGGAACGGTAGACTTGTTAATGATAATGCAATTGCTTTCAATATTATTTGCTATCGTTTCGGCAACAGCCAGCACATATTTTAGATCCGCTGATCCGTTGGAAACCCAAGGAATCCTGGATTCCTTGCTAGCCTTCAAGTCCGGCGGCAAGAATGGCCGGCGAGGAAGGACGTGGCATTAAGCACGCTACCGCCCCAGGATTTTTCGTCATCTTCCTCAGGACGTGGTGCTTTCATGAACTATCGGTTTGATCATGCCTATTGGCTAGTGATCCAGCGCAGCAATAAACGACAAAAACTCAAGAACAACAGCAATACCGTAAAAATCTGAACGGATGACGCGACCTGTTCAATACCCTTTAGTTTTTGTCGGAGGCGTAGGCATAGTGGTAATAACCATAATCACTGTAGCCATACTTGTTGGAAGCCTTTCTCTCCACGCCATTGAAAATCGCACCTTTAATGGCGACGCCGTTCTGGGTGAACCGGCGCACCGTCAACTCGATTTCTTTCGCTGGGTTCAGGCCATAGCGCGTCACGATCAGATTGGTCCCGGACAGACGCCCGACGATCGCCGCATCTGTCACTGCCAATAGTGGCGGTGTATCGAGAATCACCAGATCGTAAAGCTCACTCACCTGCTCCAATAGCGCACTGAAATTGGCATGCATCAGTAACTCGGAAGGATTGGGCGGAATCTGGCCTCGACTGACAAAATCGAAATTGTCGATTGCGGTCTTGTGGATGGCGGTGGCCACATCACAGCGTCGGGCCAGAACATCGGAGAGCCCATTGTCTGAAGAAACACCTAACACTTTGTGCAAATAGCCTTTGCGCATGTCGACATCGATCAATAATACCCGCAGCCCGGTCTGTGCTATCACCACCGCGAGGTTGACCGAGACAAACGTTTTACCCACCTGAGGGCTGGGCCCGGAAATCATCAGGCGGTTGTTGTCGGCCTCATGCATGGCGAAGTGCAGACTGGTACGCAAACTGCGCAATGCCTCGATTGCCAGATCGGTAGGATGAGTGACGGCCAGCAATGAAGTCCCATTGGAGCGCCCTCGTCCGCGGGAGACTTTATCTTCTTCGGCTTTCTGCAGAATGCTGTAGGGAATCGACGCATAGACCGGCAACCCAAGTTGCTCGATGGCTTCCGGACTCTCCAGCCCGCGGTTCAGTGCCTTGCGTACCAGCACCAGGGCCACTGCCAGGAAGCCGCCAAGAAGAGTGGCGATCAATACAATCAGGATTTTTTTCGGCTTGACCGGTTTGAGGAAGTTGACGTCCGCGGTGTCGATCAGGCGTACGTTACCGACAGTGCCCGCGCGCATCACATCCAGTTCCTGAGACTTATTCAGCAGCTGGGTGTAAATGGCCGTACCGACTTCTACATCCCGGGTAAGGCTCAGCAATTCTTGTTGGGTAGAGGGAAGGCTCTCTACTTTGGACGCCAAACTTTTCTGCTTGCTGCTCAACTCACCGATCTGGGTCAACAATGCGCGATAGGCAGGATGTTGACGGGTGAACTTGCGGTCCATCTCGGCTTGCTGCAACTTCAACTCGGAAATATTGGTATCGAGCCCGACTATCTGATCAAGAATGGCTTTGGTTTCGAGCGTGATGTCCACGGACTTGCTGCGCGTCTGGTACTCATTCAACGCATTTCCGGCTTTTTCCAGATCCTTCTTGACCTCAGGAAGTTGCTCTTTGAGAAACGCCAGGCTCTGCGCAGCCTCTGCTGAAGTGCGCTCTACGTTTTGCCGTACATATATAG
>NZ_JBFTMK010000782.1:0-1682 GCF_056396965.1 Pseudomonas sp. 05N434 | reverse complement strand
TCTAAACGCCGAACGTCCGATGCTGAGGGTCTGCGCGGTGTGCAAGCCTGATATGGCACTCTGGCGCCCAAAAAAGGCCAGAAAATAAAGGCTGAAAGGCCATGTGTTCGCTATTGACTTCACTTTGCCGTTCGGGTTGACTGGCTCTCGCAAGTGAAGTGAACATAATAATTAACAGCTAATAGGTGCATCATGTCGGTCCCTCTGCGTGCCGTTCAACTCAACGAAGCAAACGCATTCCTTAAGCAACATCCTGAGGTTTTGTACGTCGACCTTCTGATTGCGGATATGAACGGCGTGGTGCGCGGCAAGCGCATCGAGCGCACCAGTCTCCACAAGGTCTACGAAAAAGGCATCAACCTGCCGGCGTCGCTGTTTGCCCTGGACATCAACGGTTCCACGGTGGAAAGCACCGGCCTGGGTCTGGACATCGGCGACTCGGATCGCATCTGCTATCCCATCCCCGATACCCTCAGCATCGAACCCTGGCAGAAGCGCCCGACCGCGCAGTTGCTGATGACCATGCACGAGCTCGAAGGCCAGCCGTTCTTTGCTGACCCGCGCGAAGTGCTGCGTCAGGTGGTGAGCAAGTTCGATGACATGGGCCTGACCATTTGCGCGGCGTTCGAACTGGAGTTCTACCTGATCGACCAGGACAACGTGAACGGTCGTCCGCAGTCGCCACGCTCGCCGGTGTCGGGCAAGCGTCCGCACTCGACGCAGGTGTACCTRATCGACGATCTGGACGAATACGTCGACTGCCTGCAAGACATCCTCGAGGGCGCGAAAGAGCAGGGCATCCCGGCTGACGCGATCGTCAAGGAAAGCGCCCCGGCGCAATTCGAAGTCAACCTGCATCACGTCTCCGACCCTATAAAGGCTTGCGACTACGCGGTGCTGCTCAAGCGTCTGGTGAAGAACATCGCCTACGACCACGAGATGGACACCACGTTTATGGCCAAGCCATATCCGGGTCAGGCGGGCAACGGGTTGCACGTGCACATTTCGATTCTCGACAAGCAAGGCAACAACATCTTCGCCAGCGAGGATCCCGAGCAGAACGCCGCGCTGCGACATGCGATCGGCGGTGTGCTCGAGACCCTGCCGGCGCAGATGGCGTTCCTCTGCCCGAACGTCAACTCCTACCGACGTTTCGGCGCGCAGTTCTACGTACCGAACTCGCCAAGCTGGGGCATCGACAACCGTACCGTGGCGGTGCGCGTACCCACCGGTTCGGCGGATGCCGTGCGCATCGAGCATCGTGTCGCCGGTGCCGATGCCAACCCGTACCTGCTGATGGCCTCGGTACTGGCCGGCATTCACCACGGCTTGACCAACGAAATCGAGCCGGGCGCCCCGGTTGAAGGCAAYAGCTACGAGCAGAACGAGCAAAGCCTGCCGAACAACCTGCGCGAYGCAYTGCGYGARCTGGACGACAGCGAAGTCATGGCGCGCTACATCGACCCGCTGTACATCGACGTGTTCGTGGCGTGCAAGGAAAGCGAGCTGGMSGAGTTCGARMACTCCATYTCMGACCTYGAGTACAACTGGTACCTGCACACGGTTTAACGGGGGCTGACACTAAACCTGTGGCGAGGGAGCTTGCTCCCGCTAGGTCGCGAAGCGACCCCTCCTTCTACCTGAAAAGAAGGGGACTGCTGCGCAGTCCAGCGGGAGCAAGC
>NZ_JBFTMK010000781.1:0-1693 GCF_056396965.1 Pseudomonas sp. 05N434 | reverse complement strand
TTCCTGGCCTGTTCGCGGTTGGTGAAGTGGCTTGCGTATCGGTTCACGGTGCCAACCGTCTGGGCGGCAACTCGTTGCTCGACCTGGTGGTTTTCGGTCGTGCGGCCGGTCTGCACCTGGAAAAAGCGCTGACCGACGGTATCGAATACGACGACGCCACCGACGCCGACATCAATGCGGCCCTGTCGCGTCTGTCCGCTCTGAACGAGCGTACTGATGGTGAAGACGTGGCAACCCTGCGTCGCGAGCTGCAAAGCTGCATGCAGAACTACTTCGGTGTATTCCGTACTGGCGAATACATGCAGAAGGGTATTGCTCAACTGGCTGATCTGCGTGGCCGTATCGCCAACGTCAAGATCAACGACAAGAGCCAGGCGTTCAACACCGCGCGTATCGAAGCGCTGGAGCTGCAGAACCTGCTGGAAGTGGCCGAAGCTACCGCCATCGCTGCAGAAGTACGTAAAGAGTCCCGCGGTGCTCACGCCCGTGAAGACTTTGAAGATCGTGACGACGAAAACTGGCTGTGCCACACCCTGTACTTCCCGGGTGAGAAGCGCGTTGCCAAGCGTGCAGTGAACTTCTCGCCGAAGACTGTTCCGACTTTTGAACCTAAGATTCGGACTTATTAAGGGTGGCCGCCATGTTGCAAGTCAGTGTTTATCGTTACAACCCTGATCAGGACGCTGCGCCGTTCATGCAGGAATTCCAGGTTGATACCGGTGGTAAAGACCTGATGGTGCTGGACGTGCTGGCCCTGATCAAAGAGCAGGACGAGGGTTTCTCCTATCGTCGCTCTTGCCGTGAAGGTGTTTGCGGTTCCGACGGCATGAACATCAACGGCAAAAACGGTCTGGCGTGCATCACGCCGCTGTCTGCCGTCGTAAAAGGTAACAAGCTGATCGTTCGTCCTCTGCCAGGTTTGCCGGTTATCCGTGACTTGGTCGTCGATATGAGCATCTTCTACAAGCAATACGAAAAGGTTAAGCCATACCTGCAGAACGACACGCCGGCTCCGGCCATCGAGCGTCTGCAGTCCCCTGAAGAGCGTGAAAAACTCGACGGTCTGTACGAGTGCATCCTGTGCGCTTGCTGCTCGACTTCGTGCCCGTCCTTCTGGTGGAACCCGGACAAGTTCCTGGGCCCGGCTGCCCTGCTGCAAGCGTACCGCTTCCTGGCAGACAGCCGCGACACCAAGACGTCCGAGYGTCTGGCTTCGCTGGATGACCCGTTCAGCGTATTCCGCTGCCGGGGCATCATGAACTGCGTCAACGTTTGTCCGAAAGGCCTGAACCCGACTAAGGCCATCGGTCACATCCGTAACATGCTGCTGCAAAGCGGCGTGTGATTCAGCTGCTGTACCCGTAGAACCGCTGTACCCGTAGATGCTACGGCGCAGGCTTCAACCGGCGCCGTAGTTTTAACCTGAGCAGCAGCCCATAAGGCTGCGGCTCTTATTTTGAAGAAATGAGACAAGCAGGGGCATCCGGGCTGGTACCCGGACTATCAGCGTGATCCTAAGTGGCTTGTTTTAGTCGCTGCATTCGGACTTCTGCAAGTTTGCTCGGTGTCGACGCCGGTGGTGTTCCCCTAACCGAGGGTGACCAAGCATGCAAGAAAGCGTGATGCAGCGCATGTGGAACAGCGCCTACCTTTCCGGTAGTAACGCTGCCTATGTGGAAGAGCTCTACGAGCT
>NZ_JBFTMK010000780.1:0-1711 GCF_056396965.1 Pseudomonas sp. 05N434 | reverse complement strand
CGGTTTATGCCGTCTACACCTCACGACAGTTTGTCGACGCAAAAATCGCTCGCTTTATTGACACGTTAAAAGACCGGGTTGGCAGTCAGCTGGCAGCCACTGCTCAGGAACTCATCGATTGAAACGCCGCGAGGGGTAAAGGTATTTGCGCCTCAATGAGACAATCCATCATCATAGTCCACGAGACGGCCATTATGTTGTTCTGCTCATTATCAAACATTTATGCTGCTACCCCAAACAGGGTACCCACCGCAGCGGTCAACGCCATTGCCAGGGCCCCCCAAAAGGTGACACGAGCAGTTGAAGCAATCATGGGGGCGCCGCCGGTATGGGCAGCCAGAACTCCTAAGAGCCCGAGAAACAGAAGCGAGCTGCCAGCAACCCCCCACATAAGTGCAGCAGTCGGAACCATCAGAACCACCAGTAATGGTAATGCAGCGCCCACAGAGAAAGTCGCTGCGGAGGCAAAGGCAGCTTGCACAGGACGCGCGGCCAATGTATCGGATATCCCCAATTCGTCGCGTCCATGAGCGCCCAGAGCATCGTGTTGCATCAACTGTGTGGCAACGTTTGAAGCCAGCGCTGTATCCAATCCCCGCTCGACGTAAATGGCAACCAGCTCTTCGTACTCCTGCTTGGGGTTGGCGGCCAACTCTTTACTTTCCCGAAGCAAGTCTGCGCGTTCGGTGTCGGCTTGGGAACTGACCGATACATATTCACCAGCCGCCATCGACATTGCTCCGGCGACAAGGCCGGCAACACCTGCGACCAGAATGCTCTTTGAACTCGCACCGGCCGCCGCAACTCCCAGGACGAGGCTAGCCGTTGAAACGATACCGTCATTCGCGCCAAGAACAGCAGCGCGAAGCCAGCCTGTCCGGTGTGTTTTGTGCCTTTCGCTGTGTCTCATGGGGATGACCCCGCAACGGAATGTTTAGTCAGGTGCCCAACGCATAGGCAGACTGGCGTCTGTCAGGCTTTGAGCATTGATATCCAGCGTTTCCATGGCCGCCATTGCGTTAGCGGCGACATTCTCGGTTCCATTTTCAGAGAACCAATTTGTCACCAATGGCTGCACATATGGCGTGCTGATTGTGCAGCAGCAGTGTGAGAGCGTCTGTTATGGCTATGTTCACTTCAGAGCGATCCGGCATTGGTACGGTTCCTGGGTACGTGATGTGATTAGACTAGCTGAACTTGCGCCAGCAGAAGTCATCTCTCTAGACCGACGTCCGCCTGCTTTGCCTTGGCCAACTGGAGGCATCGCGGCAGCTATGAGTTCTTCCGCAATTTATTTTGAGGTGCTGATTTTACTGGCTTTAAACGGTGAGAAAATTTGTGAGCCGCTTGAGCAGGTAAAATCCGAAGGGTCGAACCGATCGGTCGTGTCCATCCGGATACTGCGCAGGCTCACCGTTTCCGGGTGTGACGCGTATAACGTCTCTGCAAAATAACTGATCAGGATGGAGCGTCGGCGTGCGCCGATCGAGTTCAGACTGCCCGCATGCACTAAATCCACATCAAACACCAGGATGTCACCCACGGAGCCTGAAAGCTGCACGGACCGGGACTCGTCATTGAAGTCGAATGGCGGCGCTTCCTGGTCAGGGCGATGGCTGCCGGGAACGAGACGTGTTGCGCCGTTCTCGGGGCCATAATCGTCGAAATATGCCAAGGCGTTCACAATGTCACCCAGCCACTCGGCCGGGAT
>NZ_JBFTMK010000779.1:0-1727 GCF_056396965.1 Pseudomonas sp. 05N434 | reverse complement strand
GTCTTGAGCCAAGGGGCATCCTTGCGGTCGACCAGCAAGGTTTCCTTGGTGGTGAAGTCGATCTTGTCGACGCCCTTGTTCAGCTCGGCAAGGGCAAAGTCCAGACGCGCCTTGACGCGATCCAGGTAGCGCTTGTAGATGGTGAACCCGGCGTTCAGGTCGCCGCTCTTGAGGAAGTCGTCAAACTGGGTTTTCCATTTGTCGAATTCGGCAATGTCACTGGCCATGAAGTAGCTGCGCGATGGATCCAGCAGCTTGAGGTAGCTGTCGTAGATGATCGCGGAGCGCGCATCGTCGAGCGGCGGCTTGCTGTAATGGTGACGCTTGAGCAATTCGACGACGTTCAGACTGGCGATGACTTCGTCGCGATCGGGCTGAAGCTTGTCCCAGCTGTTGGCTGCGAACGAATTGCTCGACATCGGCAAAAGACCGAGACCAATGACAAGAGCGAGGGCGGTGCTGGGGAAAAAATGCTTCATGCTGATTCGACGCGGGGACAATTGATCACGCATATTAGGCCGTCTTTGAAGTCGCCGGTTCCCACAAGGGCCGGTCGCATAATGCAAGAAAGCCCGGCGCTATAGCTTCGGGCTCAGTCCAGACTCACTATGGAGGCACTGTGAAAGCATTGCAAGGCGTTGAGGGGCGAGTGGAGTGGGTTGAGGAGCCGAGTCCTACGTGCGATGTAGGACAAGTTCGTATCCGAGTGGCGGCAGCGGGACTCAATCGAGCCGATTTGTTACAGAAAGCGGGCCTGTATCCGCCGCCGCCGGGAGCCAGTCAAGCACTGGGTCTTGAGTGTTCGGGGGTGATCAGCGAGGTCGGTCCGGGCTCGTCCTGGCAGGTCGGAGATCGGGTTTGCGCCTTGCTGGCCGGGGGTGGGATGGCCGAAGAGGTAGTTGTCGACGGACGGCATGTGTTGCCGGCTCCCGAAGGATTGTCCCTGGCCGAGGCCGCGGCGTTGCCGGAAGTGTATGCGACCGTCTGGCTGAATTTGTTTCTATTGGCTTCGCTCAAACCGGGTGAGAAAGTTCTTCTGCATGCCGGAGCAAGTGGAATCGGTTCAGCTGCCATTCAGCTGTGCAAGGCGTTTGGTAACCCGTGCTGGGTCAGCGTCGGCTCCGAGGATCGTCTGGCCTACTGTGAAGCGCTGGGTGCCCAGGGTGGAGTGGTGCGCAACAAGGATCTGGACCGCCTGAACGATCTGGGGCCGTTCGATGTGATCCTGGATCCGGTGGGTGGCAACTACGCGGCTTTGAACCTCAAGCTGCTGGCTCGTGATGGCCGTTGGGTGTTGATCGGTTTGATGGGCGGTCGTGAAGCGCAGCTGGATCTGGCGCAGGTGCTGGCCAAGCGCGTGCAACTGCTGGGTTCGACCCTGCGCAATCGCGACGAGCAGTTCAAGGCCGATTTGTTCAGCGATCTCAGCCAGCACGTCTGGCCTCTGTTTGCCGAAGGGCGTTTGAGCCCGCAACTGGCCAGGACGTTTGCGATCGAGGACGCCGAAGCGGCGTTTGCGGAGCTGGCGACCAATCAGGTGTCGGGCAAGCTGGTGCTGGTGATTGACGACAGCCTGACCTGACAACATGAACCTGTGAGTGCCTTTGTGGCGAGGGAGCTTGCTCCCGCTCGGTTGCGAAGCAGCCGCAAAACCTGAAAACCGGTTTTACCTGGCTAGCCACAGTGACTGATTTCAGGGCCGCTTCGCGGCCCAGCGGGAGCAAGCT
>NZ_JBFTMK010000778.1:0-1740 GCF_056396965.1 Pseudomonas sp. 05N434 | reverse complement strand
GGGCATGAAGATTGAAATCGCTTCCTGGCGCAATATCGTGCCCAATGTGTGGTCGTTGCATATCCGCGATGCGCACTCGCCGATGTGCTTTACCAACGGCAAGGGTGCGACCAAGGAAGGCGCGTTGGCGTCGGCGTTGGGCGAGTTTATCGAGCGACTCAACTGCAACTTCTTCTACAACGACCAGTTCTGGGGAGAAGACATCGCCGACGCAGCGTTTGTGCACTACCCGGACGAACGCTGGTTCAAGCCTGGCCGTAAAGATGCACTGCCGACCGAAATCCTCGACGAGTACTGCCTGAAGATTTACAACCGCGACGGCGAGCTGCGTGGTTCCCACCTGATCGACACCAACTCGGGCAATGAAGAGCGCGGCATCTGCTCGCTGCCTTACGTGCGCCAGTCCGACGGCGAGGTGGTGTATTTCCCGTCCAACCTGATTGAAAACCTGTTCCTGAGCAACGGCATGAGTGCCGGTAACACGCTGGCCGAAGCCCAGGTGCAGTGCCTGTCGGAGATCTTCGAGCGTGCGGTAAAACGCGAAATCATCGAAGGTGAATTTGCCCTGCCGGATGTGCCGGCTCACGTGCTGGCGAAGTACCCCGGGATACTGGCCGGGATTCAGGCACTGGAAGAGCAAGGGTTCCCCGTGCTGGTGAAGGATGCGTCCCTGGGAGGTGAATTCCCGGTGATGTGCGTCACGTTGATGAACCCGCGTACCGGCGGTGTGTTCGCCTCGTTCGGCGCGCACCCGAGCCTGGAAGTGGCGCTGGAACGCAGCCTGACCGAATTGCTGCAAGGCCGCAGCTTCGAAGGCCTCAACGACCTGCCCCAGCCAACGTTTGAAGGTCATGCGGTGACCGAGCCGAATAACTTCGTCGAGCACTTTATCGACTCCAGCGGCGTGGTGTCGTGGCGCTTCTTCAGCTCAAAATCGGATTACGAATTCGTGGAGTGGGACTTCTCCGGCCAAGGTGAAAACTCGAATGCCGAGGAAGCCGCGACCTTGTTCGGCATTCTCGAAGGCATGGGCAAGGAAGTGTACATGGCGGTCTACGAGCATATCGGTGCAACGGCCTGCCGCATCCTGGTGCCAGACTATTCGGAAATTTATCCAGTAGACGATCTGATCTGGGATAACACCAACAAAGCGCTGTTCTTCCGCGCCGACATCCTGAACCTGCATCGCCTGGACGAAGAAGAGCTGCAAGCGCTGGTTGAGCGTCTGGTGGAAAGTGAGCTGGACGACTACACCGACATCACCACCTTGATCGGCATCGAATTTGACGACAATACGGCCTGGGGTCAGCTGACGATCCTGGAGTTGAAGCTGCTGATCTATCTCGCCTTGCAACAATTTGAAGAAGCGAAAGAGGCGGTAGAAATGTTCCTGCAGTACAACGACAACACGGTTGAGCGTGGCTTGTTCTATCAGGCGGTCAATGTGGTGCTGGAGATGAAGCTGGACGAAGACCTGGAACTGGAAGACTACGAGGCCAACTTCCGCCGGATGTTTGGCAACGAGCGGATGGATGCAGCGATCGGATCGGTAGATGGCAGCGTGCGCTTCCATGGCTTGACGCCGACCAGCATGAAACTGGAGGGGCTCGATAGGCATTTGCGCTTGATCGAGAGCTACAAAAAACTGCACATGGCGCGGGCCAACATGACCGCCCTGTAGGAGCCGGCTTGCTGGCGATCCAGGCGCCGCGGTTAACCAGGCAAACCGAGTTATCGTTC
>NZ_JBFTMK010000777.1:0-1743 GCF_056396965.1 Pseudomonas sp. 05N434 | reverse complement strand
GTCGCTGATGGCAATCCGCAAAACCGTTACCGCCGGTGGACGCCAGTACACCTACACCGCCGGCCGCAACGACAACACCGGCCACGCCGACCTGGCCTGGGCGCTCTTTCACGCATTGCACCACGAACCGCTTGAGGGGCAGACCACTGCCAACACCGGGCGCATGGAGATTTACTGATGACCGAACAACTCGCCAACCAGACGTTGCCCGCGACCTTACCCAGCACCGGCGCCGGGACTCAGGTGTTTTCCTTCGGCGAGCCGACGCCGGTGCTGGGTGGTCGGGAGGTGTTCGATTACCTGGAGTGCTGGTTCAACGGGCGGTGGTATGAGCCGCCGTTGTCGCTGGATGGTCTGGCCCGGTCGGTGGGGGCGAGCGTGCATCTGCATTCGGGGTTGATGTTCAAGCGCAATTTGTTGAGCAAGACGTTTATCCCGCATCCGCTGCTGTCCAGGGCTACGTTCGAGCAGTTCGCCCTGGACTTCTTGTGTCTGGGCAACGGCTACCTTGAGGGCCGGCGTTCGAGGCTGGGCGGCATTCGCAAACTGGAAGCTCCTCTAGCCAAGTACATGCGCGTCGGGCTGGACGGGCAGTTCTACCAAGTGCGTGGATGGAAGGACGAGCACGCCTTTGAACAGGACAGTATTTTTCATCTGCGCGAGGCTGACTTGCATCAGGAGATTTACGGGTTACCGGAGTGGATCAGTGCCTTGCAGTCGGCGTTGCTGAACGAGTCGGCGACGCTGTTTCGGCGCAAGTACTATGAAAATGGCAGTCACGCAGG
Organism: Pseudomonas sp. 05N434; assembly: GCF_056396965.1. Lineage (NCBI taxonomy): Bacteria > Pseudomonadati > Pseudomonadota > Gammaproteobacteria > Pseudomonadales > Pseudomonadaceae > Pseudomonas > Pseudomonas sp. 05N434. The sequence continues at coordinate 958 of NZ_JBFTMK010000777.1, read as the reverse complement.
CTTCATCCTGTACATGACGGACGCGGCGCAGACGGAGGCGGACATTGATGCGCTGCGCAAGGCGTTGAAGGACTCGAAGGGACCGGGGAATTTTCGGAATCTGTTTGTCTATTCGCCGACCGGGAAGAAGGACGGAATTCAACTGATTCCGGTTAGCGAAGTTGCCGCCAAGGATGAGTTCAACTCGATTAAAAATCAGACCCGAGACGACGTGTTAGCCAGCTTACGTATTCCACCGCAGTTGATGGGGATTGTCCCGCAGAATGCGGGCGGGTTTGGATCTATTAGAGATGCAGCGCAGATCTACGCGGCAAATGAGCTGGAACCAATTCAGGCGCGGATGTTGATTTTGAATGATTGGGTTGGTGAAGATATAATTAAATTTAAATCGTATAATATATAATTTTTTAGGGGGGCACCCGAGCGAAAAATATCGCTCGGGTTAGATTTTAGATTTTAAGTATTTCGCGAGCGCAACTGCCTTTTTCGCTTGTTCCTTCTGTGAAAGTTACCTCTACATCTAAGTATTCTTTATCCAGCATGTTTCGTGGGGTAAGCTCTTTTCGGGGGAAAAATAGGGTGTCACCTTGAATGCTTTGAATAAAGCCGTAGTTTACTCCGGTGCTAGAGTGCACTACTCTTATAACCTTTCCTGAGTTTCTTTCTCCTGCCAAAACCCGTGGTGGTGGAGTCGTGCGCTGCAGCAAGTCATTTGCTTTGATCGAGTTCTGAGAGGTGCAGGATCTTATATATATTTCAAGTCCATTTTGTAATGTTTGTAGAGATTTTGCAGGATATTTTCCAAAGGTGGAATCGATCAGTCCTAAAATTTCGATAGATGCGCTAGGGTCGTTCGTGTTTTGGTAGTAAGTTTCTGCGTCAATTAGATTTTGGCAAAGACGTTTAATTGTCCCATGATCAAAGTCATCGCTTTCGATTGCATTGGACAGAATTGCAA
>NZ_JBFTMK010000776.1:0-1745 GCF_056396965.1 Pseudomonas sp. 05N434 | reverse complement strand
CAGTTCCGCGCTATAGGCACTGGTATTGATCGCGAAGGCCAGGCAGGCACAAAAGGTTGCGCTGGACAGGTAAGGCCAGAGCACGCTTTGGCGTACCGCTTCGAACTGCGCCAAGCCGTAATAGATCAGGAACAATTGCACCAGCATCGGGGTGCCGCGAATCACATAGGTGTAGAGCCAGGCCGGGAAGCTGATCAACGGCGATCGGGAGACGCGCATCAGCGCTAAAGGAATCGCCAGCACCAGGCCAACGGCCAGGGAAATCAGTAGAACTTTGAGGGTCAACAAGGCGCCATTGAGGTACAGCGGCAGGTTTTCCCAGATCAGGTTGTAGTCGAGAATCATGGCTGTGCTCCCCGTCACAGTTCGGCGGCTTTGACGCCGACCGAGTAGTGTTTTTCCAGATAGCGCAGCACCAGCAATGACACACTGGTCAGCAGCAAGTAGAGCGCGGCCACCGCGAGGAAAAACGTGAACGGCTCATGGGTGGCGTCCGCTGCGTTTTTGGCTTTGAACATCATGTCCTGCAACCCGATCACCGAGATCAGCGCGGTGGATTTGGTCAGCACCAACCAGTTGTTGGTGAACCCCGGAATGGCGAAACGAATCATCTGCGGCACCAGAATCCGCCAGAACACCTGAGCGCCGCTCATGCCATAAGCCACACCGGCTTCTGCCTGACCTTTAGGGATCGCCATAAAGGCGCCGCGAAAGGTTTCCGAGAGATAGGCACCGAAAATGAAGCCCATGGTGCAGACGCCGGCGATAAAGGGGTTGATGTCGATGTAGCGGGTGTAACCGAGCGCGAGGGCAATGCGGTTCACCAGGTCCTGGCCGCCGTAGAAAATCAGCAGGATCAGCACCAGGTCGGGAATACCGCGAATCAGGGTGGTATAGCCTTCGCCCAGCACCGCCAGCCATTTGAACGGTGACAGACGAAAGGCGGCGCCGATCAGACCCAGGGCAATCGCCATGGTCATGGAAGTCAGGGCCAGATGAATGGTCAGCCAGGCGCCATCGAGAATGCTCGATCCGTAGCCGTGAAGCATGATGAAGTTCCTCAAGCGAGCGCCGGGAGGCGCGCGAGACAAGCCAGAAGTGGCACCCGCAAACGCCGGCGCCAGGGTTTCGGGTAACGGCTTATTCGCCGTAGATATCGAAGGCGAAGTACTTGGCCATCACTTGCTGGTACTTGCCATTGGCGCGGATGGCGTCAATCGCTGCGCTCAGGCGTGCAACGTTCGCACTGTCGCCTTTACGCACCGCGATCCCGGCGCCTCTGCCGAAGTATTTCGGGTCGTTGATGTCCGGCCCCACCAGAGCGAAACCTTTACCTATGGGGGTTTTGATGAAGCTCTCATCGGTGTTGACGATGTCGGCGAGGGTGGCGTCCAGGCGACCTGATGCCAGATCGAGGAAGGCTTCATTTTGTGAGCCGTAGCGGACCACCTCGACGCCGGCTTGCGCCAGTTGCTCAGTGGCGAAACGGTCGTAGGTCGAGGCGCGTTGTACGCCGACTTTCTTGCCTTTGAGATCGACCAGCGGGTCGTTGACCACGCTGCCGCTCTTCATCGCGAACTTGCCCGGCGTGTGGTAGTACTTTTTGCTGAAGTCGACCGACTTCATGCGGTCWTCAGTGATCGACATCGACGACAGCACGGCGTCGATCTTGCGCACTTTGAGCGACGGGATCATGCCGTCGAATTCCTGGATGACCCACTCGCATTTGACCTTCATCTCTGCAC
>NZ_JBFTMK010000775.1:0-2345 GCF_056396965.1 Pseudomonas sp. 05N434 | reverse complement strand
GTTCCAGAGCTCGTCGATCGCTCAGGCGCAACCAGTTATTGATGTGTCGGTGGTGACGTTCAATAGTGGCAAGTGGATTGATGGTTTTTTTGAATCGTTAAGAGCGCAAAATTACCCGCTCAGCAAATTGAATATGTTCTTTGTTGATAACGGGTCTTCGGACAGCACCCTCGAAGCATTGCAGCGTTGGCAGACATTGCTTGGTCAGGAAGTGGCTGGTTTCGACATTATGGAAGGCGACAATGTCGGGTTTGGTGCCGGGCATGAAAAGGCAATCCGTAAAGGACGCTCTGAATATTTTCTTGTTAGTAATGTGGATATCGTTTTTGCCAAAGACTCTATAACCAAAGTGGTGGCTGCTGCTTTGGCTGATGCCAAGGCTGAGGTGGCATCCTGGGAGTTGAGGCAGGCACCTTATGAACACCCTAAATATTATGATCCGGTAACGTTGGAAACCAACTGGTCGTCCCATGCTTGCGTACTTGTAAGAAGGTCGGCTTACGTTGAAGTCGGTGGATACGAGCGCGAGATCTTCATGTATGGCGAAGACGTCGAGCTTTCCTATCGCTTCAGGTCCTATGGATACCAACTCAAGTATTGCCCGTCCGCCGTCGTCTATCATTATACCTATGAGCATGAGCATCATATAAAACCGATTCAGTATACCGGCAGCACGCTGGCCAATGCTTATATCAGGCTGCGCTATGGGAATTTGAGCGATAGAGTGGGTGGCTTTATCTTGCAGTGCCTGCTTTTGCTCCGTCCAGAACCCTATGCTGGCGCCCGTCGCGATGTGTTCAGAAACTTCGGTGTGATATTCAAGAAGGCTCGGTATTTTATGCGGGGCAAGGGACCGAGTGAAAACTGCTATTTCCCTTTCAGGGGCTTTGATTATGAAATGATCAGGGATGGGGCGTTCTGGGAGGTGGGCGAATCATTGGCTGATTACCCTCTTGTTACTGTGGTTACTCGAACTTACAAGAATCGAGGAGAGTTTCTCAGACAGTCCATGATGTCTGTGTGTAATCAGRCGTACCCGAATATCGAGTTGATAGTCGTTGAGGATGGCGGTTCTACGATGAGCTCGGTTGTGTCTGATTTTGAATTTCCGGAGGGAATGAGTGTTAGTTACTACTCCCTCGATAAAGTCGGTCGTTCGGTGACCGGTAATTATGGTTTGGAAAAGGCTGCCGGAAAATATTGCATGTTTCTCGATGATGATGATTTGCTTTTCGCGGATCATGTCGAGGTGCTTGTTGGTGCGTTGGCGAAAAATGCTGACGCGGTAGCGGCCTACTCATTGGCGCTGGAAGTCGGTACTGTTGCCAGTGGCGTGGAAGGGCAATATTTTGAGGTTAGCCATGCGGTACCTCCGATTCTCAAGCAAGAATATGACTATGAGGTTCTGCTGGATCACAACTATATAGCTATCCAGTCTCTCCTTTTTCAAAAGGATCTCTTCTTGCAACGAGGCGGATTTCAAACCGATATGAGCAGTCTCGAAGACTGGAATCTTTGGTTGCGGTATGGTTATGGCAATAAGTTTGTTTATGTGCCAAAAACCACGTCTTTGTTTAGAACTCCAGGTGACCCCACTGTACGGGTAGGCTCTGGCTCGTTAGTCGAAGTGGTTGGTTTTGTATACGATTTGTTGACTCTTTATTGGTTTTTTGCTCCTCAATATTCTGGCTTTTTTTCAGATGGACGGCGGCAGCCCTTTAAAGTAATCAAATCTGGCTGTTTCGGGAGGGGGCGCAGGTCTGGGCCGGGATGGTTTCGAGCGGTGCCCATCCTCTGTCCCGTCAACGATTCAGTCCGCCGTGTGTCTGCCTGGGGTTGACGTGTTTTTCRCTCTTGGCGGTAGGGGGGAACCTTTTTTGTTGGGGGCTGCAGCTAGACCATAGGTAAGGAACCCGGTATTTCTGAGCTATTTTGAATGTTAAGACCAAAAAATGTTATAAATCAGTTTTGGATGGTTTCGCGCTTGTTTGCTCCGGGTCAGTGACCGCGTTTGAGGTTCACTCGGCCCAAGGGGGCTAACGTCGTCGACGTAAAGTCGTCGTGGAACCAGGGAGTGGTCATTTGCGAGTGTTACCCTTTTATGTAGGGCTATGGTTGTAGCCGTCTTACAGGGTGTTCGTATTAGTGCAGATAATTTACTCGTTTGGAAGTGCGTTGCTGAGAGTCAGCATGCCCATAGGATTTTTTGACGCATATGCTAAATATTAGTGATTTGTCATCAGTGGACAAACAAAAAGTCTTCGACTATCTCAAGTGGAACAGTTTCCGTTCCGAGAAGTACAAGGTTTTATACGTTAGTACCCCCAAAGTTGCGAGTACTTCCC
>NZ_JBFTMK010000774.1:0-1755 GCF_056396965.1 Pseudomonas sp. 05N434 | reverse complement strand
CTTCCGGCGGGTTGTCTTCGAGCAGGGTCAGCGCGCCTTTGGCGTCGCCATCCTGTTGCAACAGCAAGGCCTTGCCGAAAATCAGCTGGTTGTTGTGCGGGTGGCGCTGCAACAAACGGTCAAAACCTTTCATCAGGCCGTTGCGGGTTTCCTGGTCGGTATCGGCCGCAGACAGGGCGAGGAAGTCGAAATGAGTGTCGCCTTTGCCTTGCAGGACTTTTTCCATATAAGCCATGGAGTCGTCGTAACGCCCGGCACGGGCGAGTTGCACGGCCGCCGCCCGTTGCGCCTCGAGATCGTTCGGGGCGTTTTTTGCCCAGATCAGCGAAGTGTCGAGGGCCGCTTGATCGGCGCCCAGGTATTCGGCAATGCGAAATGCCCGCTCGGAGATGCCCGGATCCTGGGTATTGATAGCCTGGGTCACGTAGTTGTCCAGGGCAATGTCGTAACGATTGCGCTGGCCAGCCAGTTCGGCGCTCAACAGGCTGAAGACAGTTTCTTCGCTGAACGAGCTGTAAACCTTGGGCTTTTCAGGCGCCGGAGTGCTGTCTTCGACCGGCGGCGTACCGTCCGACGAAACGGGTGCCAAGGCCTGGCAGCCGCTGAGGAAGACAAAAGCGAGGAGCAACGCGGAAGATCTATTCATATAGGAAGAGGACGACTAACCTGCGGTCGGATCATCATGACACAAGCCTTCGGCCAAACATAACCGCCCGGCCAATTTACCCGCATACGCAATCCCGGCAGGCCCGGTGCCGGTGTAAACGAGAACGGATCGCAGCTTCGGCAGCGTCAACCGGGACGATAGATATCGAGTGGTTGTTCTGGCTCTGTCGAAGTAGGACAATTGTCGGCTTCACGTCACCATCAGCGACCTTGAATGGCCTTCCTTGCACTCGGTATTAACCACAAGACTGCTTCAGTAGACGTCCGCGAGCGCGTGGCCTTTACCCCTGAGCAGCTGGTTGAGGCCTTGCAGCAGCTCTGCCGACTCACCGACAGCCGCGAAGCTGCGATCCTCTCCACCTGCAATCGCAGTGAACTGTATATAGAACAGGATCACCTTTCGGCTGACATCGTGCTGCGCTGGCTGGCCGATTATCATCATTTGAGCCTCGATGAGCTGCGTGCGAGCGCTTATGTGCATGAAGATGATGCGGCAGTTCGCCACATGATGCGGGTCGCCTCCGGGCTCGATTCGCTGGTGTTGGGTGAACCACAGATTCTCGGCCAGATGAAATCGGCCTACGCCGTGGCTCGCGAGGCGGGCACCATTGGTCCGCTACTCGGGCGTTTGTTCCAGGCCACGTTCAATGCGGCCAAACAGGTGCGAACCGACACCGCCATCGGTGAAAACCCGGTGTCCGTGGCGTTTGCCGCGGTCAGCCTGGCGAAACAGATTTTCAGTGATTTGCAACGCAGCCAGGCCTTGTTGATCGGCGCCGGCGAGACCATCACCCTGGTCGCCCGCCATCTGCATGAGCTGGGCGTGAAGCGAATCGTGGTCGCCAACCGCACCCTGGAGCGCGCAAGCACCCTGGCCGAGCAGTTTGGCGCCCATGCGGTGTTGCTCTCGGACATCCCGACAGAACTGGTGCGCAGCGACATCGTCATCAGCTCCACCGCCAGCCAGTTGCCTATTCTCGGTAAAGGCGCGGTGGAAAGCGCCTTGAAATTGCGTAAGCACAAGCCGATTTTCATGGTGGATATCGCAGTCCCTCGGGATATCGAGCCGGAAGTCGGCGAGTTGGATGA
>NZ_JBFTMK010000773.1:0-3264 GCF_056396965.1 Pseudomonas sp. 05N434 | reverse complement strand
GATCATCGTGGCAGCGGTGTTCCTCTACAAACTGACGGTCAAGAGTGGCCAGTTCGAAGTGATCCGCAGCTCGGTGCTGTCGATCACCGACGACCAGCGCCTGCAAGTGCTGCTGATCGGCTTCTGCTTCGGCGCGTTCCTTGAAGGTGCCGCCGGTTTCGGCGCACCGGTAGCGATTACCGCCGCACTGCTGGTTGGACTGGGCTTCAACCCGCTGTACGCCGCCGGCCTGTGCCTGATCGCCAACACCGCGCCGGTGGCCTTCGGCGCCTTGGGGATTCCGATCATCGTCGCCGGGCAAGTCACCGGCATCGACGCCTTCAAGATCGGCGCCATGACCGGTCGCCAGCTGCCGTTGCTGTCGCTGTTCGTGCCGTTCTGGCTGGTGTTCATGATGGACGGCCTGCGCGGCGTTCGGGAAACCTGGCCAGCTGCGCTGGTGGCCGGCTTGAGTTTTGCCATCACCCAATACTTCACCTCGAACTTCATTGGCCCGGAACTGCCGGACATCACCTCGGCGCTGGTCAGCCTGATTTCCCTGACGCTGTTCCTGAAAATCTGGCAGCCAAAACGCGCTGCAGGCGCGCACATCGTCGGCGCAGTCTCGGCTTCCGTAGTGGCCAGCACCGGTGGTTTCGGCCAACCGCGCACCACCGTGGCTTCGCCCTACAGCCTGGGAGAAATTTTCAAAGCCTGGTCGCCGTTCCTGATCCTCACCGTATTGGTCACCATCTGGACGCTGAAACCGTTCAAGGCGATGTTTGCCGCCGGCGGCTCGATGTATGGCTGGGTGTTCAACTTCGCGATCCCGCACCTGGATCAAATGGTGATCAAGGTCGCGCCGATCGTAACCAACCCGACAGCGATTCCGGCAGTGTTCAAACTCGATCCGGTTTCCGCGACCGGCACGGCGATTTTCTTCTCCGCACTGATCTCGATGCTGGTGCTCAAGGTCAACATTAAAACTGGTCTGACCACTTTAAAAGAGACGTTCTACGAACTGCGCTGGCCGATTTTGTCCATCGGCATGGTGCTGGCGTTCGCCTTCGTCACCAACTACTCGGGCATGTCGTCGACCATGGCTCTGGTATTGGCTGCCACCGGTGCGGCGTTCCCATTCTTCTCGCCATTCCTCGGCTGGCTCGGCGTGTTCCTGACCGGCTCCGATACCTCATCCAATGCGCTGTTCAGTTCGCTGCAAGCGACCACCGCGCACCAGATCGGCGTCAACGACACCCTGTTGGTGGCGGCGAACACCAGCGGCGGGGTGACCGGCAAAATGATCTCGCCGCAATCGATCGCCGTGGCCTGCGCCGCGACCGGGCTGGTGGGCAAAGAATCGGATCTGTTCCGCTTCACCCTCAAGCCCTGCTGGAACGCGAGGGCATTCGTGTCGAATACCCGCAAGGGCAGAGCTGCTGCGGGCAACCGGCCTACACCTCGGGTTACACCGAACAGGCCCGGACCGTGGCGCGCTCGCAACTGGCGTTGTTTGCCGGGGATTATCCGGTGGTGGTGCCGTCGGGTTCTTGCGCGGGCATGTTGCGCGAACACTATGCCGACCTGTTCAAGGACGAGCCGCAAACGCTGAAACAGGTTCAGGCCCTCGCGGCACGGACTTACGAGCTTGCCGAGTTCTTGCTGTTTGTCTGCAAGGTGCAGCTCAAGGACAGCGGCGAACCGGTGAAAGTGGCGTTGCACACGTCGTGCTCGGCACGCCGTGAAATGAACACCCACCTGCATGGCCGTGAGTTGTTGGCGCAGCTGAGCAACGTGGAGCGAGTCGACCACAGCCACGAAAGTGAATGCTGTGGCTTTGGTGGGACTTTCAGCGTCCGTATGCCGGATATTTCCGGTGCGATGGTGGTACCGGAGGTGCCCGATGAGCAGCTCCACGATTATTCCTACGGTCGCCGTAGAAGAAGATTTTCGCAGCCGGGCTCACAAGGCCTTGGCTGACACGCAACTGCGAAATAACTTTCGCACGGCGATGGATTCACTGATGAGCAAACGGGCAGCGTCCTTCAGCGATGCCCATGAAAGAGAACATTTGCGAGCGCTGGGCAATGCCGTCCGCGCCCGCGCGTTATCCAAGTTGCCCGACCTGCTCGAGCAGCTTGAACAGAACCTGACCCGCAACGGTGTGACAGTGCACTGGGCGGAAACGGTGGACGAAGCCAATGGCATCGTCTTGTCGATCATCCGCGCTCACGAGGCGCGGCAAGTGATCAAGGGCAAATCGATGGTCAGCGAAGAGATGGAGATGAACCATGTCCTCGAAGCTCAAGGCATTGAATGCCTGGAGTCGGACATGGGTGAATACATCGTCCAGCTCGACCACGAGAAGCCTTCACACATCATTATGCCGGCGATCCACAAGAATGCCGGTCAGGTCGCGTCCTTGTTCCACGACAAACTTGGCGTGGAGTACACCAAGGACGTTGACCAACTCATTCAGATCGGTCGAAAAGTCTTGCGGCAGAAATTCTTCGAAGCCGACATCGGCGTCTCCGGCGTCAACTTCGCCGTGGCCGAAACCGGCACCTTGCTGCTGGTGGAAAACGAAGGCAACGGGCGGATGACCACCACGGTGCCGCCAGTGCACATCGCCGTAACCGGCATCGAAAAAGTCGTGGAAAACCTGCGCGACGTGGTTCCACTCCTGTCGCTGCTGACCCGCTCGGCCCTGGGCATCCCGATCACCACCTACGTCAACATGATCTCCGGCCCGCGCAAGGAACATGAACTCGACGGCCCACAGGAAGTGCACCTGGTGCTGCTCGACAACGGTCGCAGCCAGGCGTTTGCCGACAGCGAATTGCGCCAGACCCTGAACTGCATCCGCTGCGGCGCCTGTATGAATCATTGCCCGGTCTACACCCGAATCGGCGGTCATGCCTACGGCGAGGTTTACCCTGGGCCTATCGGAAAAATCATCACCCCGCACATGGTCGGCCTGGCGAAAGTCCCCGACCACCCGAGTGCCTCGTCGTTATGCGGCGCCTGCGGTGAAGTCTGCCCGGTAAAAATTCCGATCCCCGCATTGCTGCGTCGCCTGCGGGAAGAAAACGTCAAAGCGCCGGACAGCCCACATCAAGTGATGCGCGGTCAGGGCAGCAAGTATTCGCGCAAAGAACGATTTATCTGGAACGCCTGGGCCAGGCTCAACAGTTCGCCAACGCTTTATCGCCTGTTCGGCTTCTTCGCCACTCGCCTGCGAGCGCTGACGCCGAGCAACGTCGGCCCATGGACCCAGAACCACAG
>NZ_JBFTMK010000772.1:0-1764 GCF_056396965.1 Pseudomonas sp. 05N434 | reverse complement strand
GATGCCGTCGGGCAAGGTTTTGACTAACAGCCGTCCTTCCGCATCCCGCTCGTACCCGGTAACCAGCTGCGAGCCGTCATCGCCGAATTCGGTTTTCTCCAGCAGATGGCCGTTGAGGTCGTAGACGTAGGCGGTGCGGCGGCCGTCGAAACCGGTTTCCTGTCGGATCAAGCCGTTGGGTGTGTAGTCCAGCCGATAGTGTTCGCCGGATTCGTTTTCGATTTCCGTGAGCAGCAGCTGCGCATTGTCATAGCGGTACTGGAGCTGGGTGCCGTCGGGATTGATCCGGCGGCTGRCCAGATGCAGATCGTCGACGTATTCGTAGCGGGTGACGCGACCCAGTTCATCGCGTTCGGCGGTGATCTTGCCGTAGGCGTTGTAACTGAACGCCCGGGTGGCCCCGGTCGGCAATGTCGCCTGGACCAGTCGGCCGACGGCATCCCATTGATACTGGGTGAGCGCACCGTGTTCGTCCTGACGAGTCGTCTGCCGTCCCAGCGCATCATAGGAAAACGTTCGCTGCCCACCATCTGTTAGTGTTTCCTCAAGCAACTGACCCAAGGCATTCCAGACAAAGACATGCCGACTGGTGTCCGGGTAGCGGACCGACAGCAACCGGCCCTGAGGGTCGTAGTGGTAATGGGTGACCTGACCGTCGGGATCGGTCGCCTCGGTGACATCACCCTGAGCATTGCGCTGGTATTTCCACACCGCCTGACCGCGATAGCGCGCATGCAGGAAACCGTTGCGATACTCGTAGGCCGTCGGTTCGTCTTGCGGTGGAATCAGCGCCACCAAGCGTCCGACGTCGTCGTAACGGTATTCGGTGACAGCGCSGAGCGGATCCTGCTCGGCAATCAATCGACCCTGCTCGTCRTAGGCCTTGAGCTGTTCGCCGCCATCCAGCCCAACCCGGCGCACCAGCCGCGCCCGGTCGTCRTGGACGTAAACCTCTTCGCTGCCRTCGATGTTCCGGACGGTGACGCKGCCCTGGTCATCCCAGACATAGCGCGTGTCCATCTGCGCAAACGACGCCCAGTGGCGAATACATCTGGCCGCCTTACCAGACCGTTCCCACTCCCAGAAGAAACTCGCGCCACCGGCCAGTTGCCGCTGCAAAATTACGTGCTGGTCGTCGTAGTCGTAACGCTCGCTTTCCCCGGCGGCGTTGCTCGCTTCGATCAGTTGATCGCGTTCGTCGTAGTGGTAACTGACCAAGGTTTGTTCGGTGTGCCAGGCCTCGGCRAGGRTCTGGGCCTGGCGAAAACTTTGGTAGTCGACAGCGATCAGGTGGGCACGGTCGTAGCGCAACAGCAAGGCACGACCGGCWCCGTTGTCGAGGCGCTGGATGCGTTCCTGACGGTCGCGGGTGATGCGCAGGCGGTTGTCGTAGGCGTCGCTGATCGCGGTCAGCCGGCCGTGGTGAAAGTGGTAGAACCGCGTGTCGCCGCCGGCCTGGGCGAGGATCAGTTCTTCGGGGGCATCGCCGAGGTAAATCGCCGCACGCGACAGGCTGTTGTGGATCGCCGGGCGTTCGCTGCTCGGTAATGGAAACGTGGTGCGGCGGTTTTCGTGGTCGATCCAGATGACCTGGTCGCCGTCGATTTCCAGCCGATGGGCGAGCGAATGGCTCCAGCCAAAGCCGAGGCCGCAGTCGATCTCGGCGGCGCTGGTGCGATAGAGTCGGGTGAAGTCGAACGGCAGGATGCCGTCCAGCGCACCGTCGGTGAGGGTCAGCAGTTCTTCGCCGGTGACCATCGACAC
>NZ_JBFTMK010000771.1:0-1778 GCF_056396965.1 Pseudomonas sp. 05N434 | reverse complement strand
ACATCGGGTCGAAGACAGAGGCCGTGTGGTAGCAGATGCCGGAAGCGAGCAGTTGGCGGAAATTACGGCGTAAATCTTGGTGAGAAAGCCTGGACATACGAGTTCCACCATATAAAGGAATGGAAGGGCTTGAGCAAAAGTGTCAACGCCGAAGGAACAAAAGGCTATCACGCGGGCGGGTAAAGGATGATGACGAATTTTTTTGGCAAGTGAACGCAAGATCTTTTCCGCTCACGCCGCTACCGCTTGCTGCTGTTGGTTGAGCAGCGGCACCGCGCGTACCGAGCTGCCGGGTTGCAATTGCAGGCGTTTGGCGGTGAGGCGGTCGACCACCAGGCTATTGCCCACCAGCCGCGCCCGGGCGGTGGTGATGCGGCAGTTTTCCAGGCGACGGTTGTGGATCAGCCATACCGGGGCCTGGTCGTCGGGCGTGCCGATGGCCAGCACCAGTGATTGGCTGTCGCGCACCGCGCGGATTCTCGACACCGGGGCTTCGATCACCGGGCCTGCGTCGAAGATGTCGATGTAACCCTTATGGGCAAACCCCTCGGCGGTGAGGATCTTCAGCGCCGGTTCGGTGTTGGGGTGGGGCTTGCCGATCACCGCCTGGGCCTGTTCGGTGAGCAGGCAGGTGTAGAGCGGCTGGCGCGGCATCAGTTCGGCGATGAACGCTTTGCTGCCCAGCCCCGACAAGTGATCGGCATGGCTGAAATCCATCTTGAAGAAGTGCCGGCCCAGGCTGTCCCAGAACGGTGAGCAGCCATGTTCGTCGGCACTGCCGCGCAGTTCGGCGATGAGCTTGTCGCCGAACAGCTGGGGGAATTCGGCAACGAACAGCAGTCCCCCCAGCGACAGCAATCGACCATTGCTGCCATAACGTTGATCGTGTCGCAGAAACAACGAGCAGATTTCCGATTGCCCGGTCATTTCGTTGTTGAGGAACAACGTGGGGATCTGGCGCTGAATGCCCAGGTCCGGCGATGAACTGACCGTGAGCCCGACCCGGTAGTTGTACCAGGGCTCACGCAGACCGACGGCCCCGATCAGGGCACTGACGCCGACCACTTGCTGATCATCGTCTTCGAGCACAAACAGGTAGTCGGCATCCGCGCGCTCGACCTGTTCGGCGAAAGTCCGCTGGGCCCAGCGCACCCGGTGGGTCAGGCGCTCTTCGTTGGCCGGCAGGGTAGTGAACCCGGGGCCGGCCCGTTGTACCAAATCCAGTAAAGCGGGCAGGTCGGTCATTTGAACCGGGCGCAAAATCATGATGCAGCTCCTTCTTCGCGCCTGCTCGGGCGCTGTCGTTGGGCTCGGGGCCGGTTGCCACTCACAGGGCGATCAGCCGGATCGCACTGGCGTCGGTCACGTTCAAGGCCGCGCACATCTCGGCGCTCAAGGCGATAGGTTGCCCGGCGCAGTAGTCCAGTTCGGCGACGATGGCGCGGTAGTCCTTCAACGAATCGTTGCTCACCAGGTAACTGCCACGGGCGTCGATGGGCGAGCCCGTCTGCACCGTGCCGGCCTGGCTCTGGGCGATGGAACGAATGCTTGAGGTGCGGGCGTACAGCGTCGGGCCGCCGTCGAACAGGTCGATGTAGCTGTTGGTCTCGAAGCCTTCGCGCTCCAGAATGTCGAAGGCCTCCTGGCCATCGGGGTGGATCCGGCCGATGCAATCTTGCGCAGCCTGCGACAGCATCGGCACGTAGATCGGGTATTGCGGCATCAATTCTGCGAGGAATGTCCGGCTCTGCAGGCCGCAAAGCCGCTCGGCCTCGACG
>NZ_JBFTMK010000770.1:0-1781 GCF_056396965.1 Pseudomonas sp. 05N434 | reverse complement strand
CGCTCGAGGAGCGCGGTAACCTGGCCAGCGATCTGTTTTTCAACTGGCTGAACACCCCTGAGGCTGTCGCCGGTTTCTGGCAGGCGCAAACTCCGGAAGTCCGTGAGCTCATTGAAGGCTATGTGGCGGGTTACAACCGTTCGCTGACAGAGCGTCGAGCGCAAGGTTTACCGCAGCAATGCCAGGGCGAATGGGTGCGCGCAATTACCGCCCAGGACCTGGTCAAGTTGACTCGTCGATTGTTGGTCGAAGGCGGCGTGGGCCAGTTTGCCGAAGCACTGGCCGGCGCGACTCCGCCTAAAGCCGTCGCTCATGCGGCAGGCGACCCGGCGTCGTTCCAGTTGGCGACTTCACGCATGCAACGCTTCGCTCTGGATCGAGGCCGCAACGCTGTGGCGGTTGGCAGCGAGCGTTCGTTCAACGGTCGCGGAATGCTGCTGGCCAACCCGCATTTTCCTTGGGTGGGCGGGATGCGTTTTTATCAGATGCACCTGACCATTCCCGGCAAACTGGATGTGATGGGCGCCGCGTTGCCCGGTCTGCCGATGATCAACATCGGGTTCAACCAGCATCTGGCATGGACCCACACCGTAGACTCGTCTAAGCACTTCACCTTGTATCGCCTGCAACTCGATCCGAAGGAGCCGACCCGCTACCTGCTCGATGGCAAGTCTTTGCCAATGAAAAAGCAGACGCTGACAGTCAGCGTGAAGCAACCCGATGGCCAGACCCGGCAGATTTCCCATGTGGTCTATAGCTCGGCGTTCGGGCCGATTGTGCAATGGCCTGGAAAACTGGACTGGAACAATCAGTTTGCCTACAGCCTGCGTGATGCCAACCTGGATAACGACCGGGTCTTGCAGCAGTGGTACGCGATGAATCGTGCCGCCAGCGTCAAGGATTTACAGGCCTCGGTGCACAAGATTCAGGGGATCCCGTGGGTTAATACCCTGGCGGTGGACGATCAGGGCCAGACGCTTTACATGAACCTGTCAGTGGTGCCGAACGTCAGCGCTGACAAGTTGGCCAAGTGCAGCGATCCGCGAGCGGGGTTACAGATGATCCTGCTCGACGGCTCCAACAGTGCTTGTGCCTGGGACGTCGACCCGCACGCCGCGCAAAAAGGCATTTATGCCGCAGACAAATTGCCGCAACTGTTGCGCAAGGATTTTGTGCAGCATTCCAACGATTCGGCCTGGATGGCCAACCCGGGACAACCRCTCACTGGTTTCTCGCCATTGATCAGTCAGGACAGCCAGCCATTGGGGCTGCGTTCGCGCTTCGCCCTGGAGCGCCTGAGCTTTTTAAACAAGGCGGGTCCTATTGCGGCGGCGGATCTGCAACACATGGTGATGGACGATCAGGTGTATCAGGCGGCCCTGGTGATGCCGGACCTGCTGCAATTCTGTGCCGCGGACCTCGGCACCGATGCGCCGACGCTGACGCCCTTGTGTGCCAGTCTCAAGGCTTGGGATCACCGAGTGAATCTGGACAGTGGGCTGGGCTTTGTGCATTTTCAGAACGTCATGCTGGCGTTGCAGCAAACCCCTGACTTCTGGCGTGTGGCGTTCGATCCGAAGGATCCGCAACACACCCCGAGTGGCCTGGCCACCGAACGGCCGGAAGTCGCCAAAGCGGTTCGGGCGTCGATGCTGGCTTCGGTAGAAAAGGTCGAGACCCTTGGCCTGAAGGCCGACAGCCGCTGGGGCGATATTCAGGTGGCCAGCAGTGGCGGGCAGCAAACGCCGATCCACGGCGGGTCGGGCACGCTGGGGGTGTAT
>NZ_JBFTMK010000769.1:0-1783 GCF_056396965.1 Pseudomonas sp. 05N434 | reverse complement strand
CAGGAAGAGTGCGTCGCGCCTTATCTAGACCCCCACAGCATGGCCAACAAACTCGTTCGACTGGCCTCGTCGCAAGAAGCTCGGGACAAGGTCGGAGAGCAGGTCCGATCTCTGGYTGCACGCGAATTCAATATGTCTCGTTATGTCGAACAATTACTCGCCCTTACAGAGGGTAATGCAGCCCTGTCCCGTCAGGAGCAGGTTGACGCAGCCACGATACAACAGGCCGAGGTTGTTGATTTAGACTACTACCCACCGGCAGGTGTCCAGCTATCAGGGGCTACTGAAGCTATTCGCCGATACGTACGCTCGTGGACGCGCGGCGTGTTGCGACGCAAGTTATTCCCGGGCTTTGATCCCCTCGTTTACCAGGATATGAATGCCTCGGCGGTCGGAGCTCAGGATCCATTGGCGCACTTTCTGAGTGCCGGCCGCCCCGAGGGGCCATGGAACTCGCAGAACCTTTCCTGGAAAGATCACTCTTCCACATCCACCGATAGAAAATCGCTGATATTTATCAGCCTGCGCTCTGCCGACTCTATCGAGCAAATCGTCAAGCTTCTCGTGAAAAAGTCAGCCCAGATTGATGTTGTCATTCTTGTTCCGGACGAACTGGCCGCTCTTACCATCAAGCAATGTCTTCAGAAAGAGCGATATTCAGTACTGAGCATACTGGTGAGTGAAGATCAGCCATTACTTGCGATCCTCAAACACCTGGCGAGCGTTCCTTACCTGGATTACCCAGCGATCGCGCATATCAACCTGAGCACCGACCCGATCGACATCGATTTCAGCGACTGGGAAACCTATCAGCAGTACCTGATCGAAAACATGATAGGCGGCAAGTACGATGCATTGGGAGTCATCGCGAGTCACCTGAGCAGCGATTCATCCGATACCGCTTTGGGGCTGGTTTTCCCGGAAGACCCTAACATTCATGACGCTACCGCAGACTCGGTCATCATCTCAAGCCTTTGTCAGTCTCTTGGATTCGACGCGCCCGCCTCACACCACCTTCCGTACCCAGTGAATGGATCATTCTGGGGAGCACCAACAATTTTGAGCAGGTTGCTCGCCGATGCTGACTGTTGGAAGTCGACGTTAAAGAGCCTAAAGCTTACTGCCGCGGAGCAGGAACGGATCCTTGCCCGTCTGTTGGCTGAAGCCTGCCGCAACCATGGCAAACACATCGTCACCACCGTAGTTCCGGGCATTACCTATTAACACACGTGCAGGGAACCGCTAAAAACAAAGTAAACGCTCCATAAATCCCACCTTCCAAGAAGCAGGGTTTATGGAGCGGCTGCTCTCCGAGGAGCGGGCACTGGGAAGGCTGAACCGCCCCGGACTTCCTTGATCCCCCCAAGCTCGTTGCGTAATACTTTTCAAGTTCTACCGATGACATCTGATTGTTGTGCACTTACTGGCAATGTTTAACTTGCTTATGGCGGTGTTTAGGGCAGGAACAAAAGCGCAGAAAACTACCCACCACTCAGGAGAATCTGCAGCAACTGCCGCTGAGTGACGGGCGCACTTTTCTCCAGGCAAAAAAAACCCGCCGGAGCGGGCTTTGGGGAATTATTTGATCAGGTTAACGCGGTTGAACTTCGACTTTCTTGCTTGCGGCCCAGCTTAGAAAACATATTCTTTAGTTGGGCTTGAGCTGGCAACTCAACAAATCGCCAGATGCCATATGCAAATACAAAGGTAGCAACCACAAGCAAAGGAAATATCGCATCCTTTGGCAGAGACTCAAACATATTTTTGTGCGACATGTAGAACC
>NZ_JBFTMK010000768.1:0-1786 GCF_056396965.1 Pseudomonas sp. 05N434 | reverse complement strand
GTCTTACAGGCAAAAAAGAAACCATATGATTGAATGCCTTGAACGTGAATTCCCGGTCAAGGCTGGTTCTGAAAGAAGTGTCACCTGGAACCATCCAGAGGGAGGTTTTTTCATCAATGTACAGTTGCCCTTCACCTTTGAATATTTTGAAATGTGCGAGTGCGCCAGGAACTTCAAGGTTATTGTATTTCCCACTTCCTTGTTTTCGCTGACGAATCAGGCTGTCACTCAGGTCAGATTGTCGTTTAGCAATGCGACAGAATCAGAAATCAAACAAGCGATAGGCAGCCTCAGGGCGTACATTGAATCCAGAATTCAGTAAAGCATCCTCCCGTCAAACCGTAGGGGATTGATGCCAAGGCTTACTCATCAGCCAATAAGAAATAAGCCTTGCCTCATTTCCCTATTAAGCTGCTGTGGCGAGCATAACGCCAGTGGCTACTTGGTAGGCACCCAGAATGGTTATGGTTGACCCGGAAAAATAGTTGATCAACCTGAGCTTTGATTGGGAGATTCTGGTCTTGAATATGGAGGAGAATCCGCTCAACCCCAGCCACCAGACAGCCGAGCCTAGAAATATACCTGTCACCATAGGCAGTACTGAGTGCTGACCGCTTTGATCATTAGCCATGCCGTCGCTCATGGCAGCAAATATCGCAATAAACGACAGGATGGTCATTGGGTTCGACAGTGTCAAAAACAGTGTACTCAAGTAGGCTTTTAACAGGTTGGCTCGTTCACCTGCCAGGGCTGTTGAGCTCGCTTTCGATTTTATTGTTTGATAACCAATGTACGCGAGGAACATCCCCCCCAAAATACACAACCATGGCTTAAAGCTAATGAGTGTCGCTATGATGACCGTGATTCCCAGCGCACCGACAAATCCATAGATCGAATCGGCTGTGGCCGCCCCTAACCCTGTCGCGAAACCTGCTCTCCATCCAAGCGCAAGGCTCCTCTGTATGCACAACAGCCCAATGGGTCCCACAGGGGCTGCGATACAAAGCCCAATGATCATCGACTTAATGAAAATCAACATAAATGCACCTCCGCAATTGATGCTTAAAGGTTAGGAGAAGTACATTTTTTTATGAATTAATTATTAATTCCCATAGAGGTTTTTTTGATAATTTTGTAAGAAGTATTCTTATCTTTCCTTCATTATTAAGGTGCACTCTGTGATGAGCCTTACTAAACACGATCGGGATGCCATTCGCCTTCGACGATGACACCGGCCAGGACGTTGCAGGCATTCCTGGACGACTCGGGTTTTGAAGGGCTTTGGATAAGAGGTTCGTTAGCGCATGGCGATCCGCTTGTGAGGCTAAAAATGGTGTCCACTGGGTCCATCCATATGACAGGATAGTTCGCGCAACTTGCACCGAGATCTGTTTACCAACGCATTCAAGATCGGCCCGCAAGCCCCAGAACCGCTCATGCATTCAGCCTGCGTCGCCTTCGGCATGGAGCGTCTGCTGTTGTCGCTGCTGGCGCAGATTGGAAATCCCGACACACTGCTGGCTCTTTTACGCGATGTGTTGGGCGACCATTGCGGCAGCCGCGAGACAAAGGAATGTGAATATGCGGCACTGGTTTGACGCAGGGGTGGCGAAAAGAATCGCCATCGTCTCGTTTCCGTTGATGGGGACGATGGTCGGCAATTTATTGATGATGCTTGTCGACAGGCTATGCCTGGCACACTACTCACAAGATACGCTGGCCGCCTCCGGTCCAGCAGTATTCACGAGCATGGCGATCATCGCTTTCTTCTGTAGCACCGTAGGCG
>NZ_JBFTMK010000767.1:0-3175 GCF_056396965.1 Pseudomonas sp. 05N434 | reverse complement strand
GGGCAACCTCGGCGGCTTCGTGGCGCCGACCACCTTCGGTTTGCTGGAAGAGCACACCGGTTCAATCCAGGGCGGGCTCTACGGCCTGGCCGCTACCTCGATCATCGCCGCGATCATCGTTTTCGCCGCGCGCAATAAACCGAAACTCGCACCGGCCGTTGCACTGGGCAAACCAGCGCCGAATCACGCTTGAATATTGGTTGAAAGGACAAAAAAATGAACCCACAAGAAGCCGCAAAAGCCCCGATCATCACCAGCATGCAGGTTGTGCCGGTGGCCGGCCACGATGGCATGCTGCTCAACCTGAGCGGCGCCCATGGCCCGTTCTTCACCCGCAATATCGTGATCCTCAAGGACAACGCCGGTCACACCGGCGTCGGCGAAGTACCCGGTGGCGAGCGCATTCGCCAGACCCTGGAAGACGCGCGCGCACTGGTGGTCGGCAGCCCGATCGGCACCTACCAGAAGATCCTCAATCAAGTGCGCCAGACCTTCGCCGATCGCGATGCCGGCGGTCGCGGTTTACAAACGTTCGACCTGCGCATCACCATTCACGCGGTCACCGGCCTGGAAGCGGCCCTGCTCGACTTGCTTGGCCAGCACCTGGACGTGCCGGTCGCCGCTTTGCTCGGCGAAGGCCAGCAGCGTGATGAAGTGAAGATGCTCGGCTACCTGTTTTACGTCGGTGATCGCAACGAAACCGATCTGGCTTATCGCGATGAACCGGATGCCGACAATGACTGGTTCCGCGTACGTCACGAAAAAGCCATGAGCGCCGACGCCGTGGTGCGCCTGGCGGTCGCCGCTCACGCCCGCTATGGCTTCAAGGACTTCAAACTCAAGGGCGGCGTGTTGAGCGGCGACGAGGAAATCGAAGCGGTCACGGCCCTCGCCGAGCGCTTTCCCGATGCGCGCATTACCCTCGATCCGAATGGCGCCTGGTCGCTCAAGGAAGCGATCCGCCTGTGCCGTGATCAGCATCATGTTCTGGCTTATGCCGAAGACCCGTGCGGGGCGGAAAACGGTTACTCGGGCCGCGAAGTCATGGCTGAATTTCGTCGTGCCACGGGCCTGAAAACCGCGACCAACATGATCGCCACCGACTGGCGGGAAATGGGCCACGCGATCCAGCTACAGTCGGTGGACATTCCTTTGGCCGACCCGCACTTCTGGACCATGCAGGGCTCGGTGCGGGTGGCGCAGATGTGTCACGAGTGGGGCCTGACCTGGGGCTCGCATTCCAACAACCACTTCGATATTTCCCTGGCCATGTTCACCCACGTCGCGGCCGCCGCGCCGGGCGAGATCACAGCCATCGACACCCACTGGATCTGGCAGGACGGCCAGCGCCTGACCCAGTTACCGCTGCAAATCGTCGACGGCTGCGCTATTGCATCTGGGCCGTTTGCAGCAGCCAGCCCCGGAACGCAGCCATCGCCGACGTTTCGGGACGCGACTGCAAGCGGGTCAGCCAGTAGCTGCCGGTGGTGATCCCGATGGCGAACGGTTGCTCGATTGCGCCCGCCGCCAGTTGCCGGGCAAACATCAGCGGTGGCGCCAATGCCACACCTGCACCTTGCAACGCAGCCTCCATCATCGCCAGCGAGGAATCGAAGACGATGCTCCGGGGCAGCACGGCATGGGCCGAAAGACCGGTCGCCTGAAACCACTCCGGCCACTCATCCGTGCGATAGGAG
Source organism: Pseudomonas sp. 05N434 (assembly GCF_056396965.1). Taxonomy (NCBI): domain Bacteria; kingdom Pseudomonadati; phylum Pseudomonadota; class Gammaproteobacteria; order Pseudomonadales; family Pseudomonadaceae; genus Pseudomonas; species Pseudomonas sp. 05N434. The sequence continues at coordinate 1,478 of NZ_JBFTMK010000767.1, read as the reverse complement.
CGCAACAGCGTTTGCTGCAACAGATCCTCTGGCGCCTGCAATTGCCGGGCGATCTCCGGCACACAGAGCACCGACAGTGGTGCCTCGATCAACCGCACCGCTTCAATCCCATGCCACGCCCCCGCGCCAAAGCGGATGGCGTAATCCAGGCCTTCAGCGGCCACATCCACCCGGTTGTTATTGGTCGACAGGCGCAAATCTATGTACGGATGTTTCTTCTGAAAATCCGCCAATCGCGGCAACAGCCAACCGACCGCGAACGTCCCCACGGCGCCCACCGTCAACACTTCACGAAAATGCCCACCCTCGAAACGCTCCAGGGTTTCGGCAATCCGGTCGAAGGATTCGCGCAATACCGGCAGCAGGGTTTCACCTTCGCTGGTCAGCATCAGGCCGCGGGGCAGGCGTTTGAACAAAGTCACGTTAAGCTGGGCTTCAAGACTTTTGACCTGATGGCTCACCGCCGCCTGCGTGACGCACAACTCCACGGCCGCCCGGGTGAAACTCAAATGGCGCGCCGAAGCCTCGAAAGCACGCAACGCATTCAGCGGCAAATGAGGTCGAATCATGCCAGCCCCCAAAATTTTCTAATGGCTCATCCGAAATATCGTCGTTTGCCGGTCTTCGCCAAACTGCCTAGATTTGGCTCGCCCAACAGCGGACCGCCTTGAAAGACCGCTCGGAGTGTAGCGGTTAACACCACGAACAATCATGGACAGCGTCTCAATCATGCGTAAAAAAAATCAGAAGAAACTCATATCCTACAGTGCTTTCGCACTTTTCCTCGGTGCCAGCCACAGCTTTGCTGACGAGCGCATCGAAACCATCGTTAAAGCCGCCGTCGAACCGGTGATGCAGCAACAGAAGATCCCTGGCCTCGCGGTCGCAATCACCGTCCATGGTCAGCCGCATTACTTTAACTACGGCGTGGCCTCGAAAGAAAACGGTAAAGCCGTCACCGAAAACACCCTGTTCGAGATCGGTTCGGTGAGCAAAACCTTCACCGCCACCCTCGCCGCCTATGCCCAGGCGAGCGGCAAACTGTCCTTGTCGGACAACGCCAGCCAGGTACTCCCGGCCTTGCACGGCAGCGCGTTCGATAACATCAGCGTGCTGCAACTCGGCACCTACACCGCCGGCGGCCTGCCCCTGCAATTCCCTGGCGAGGCAGACCGTCAGGACAAGATGCTCGGCTATTTCAAGCAGTGGAAACCGACCTACGCCGCCGGCACTCATCGCCAGTATTCAAACCCCAGCCTCGGGCTGTTCGGTTATCTGGCAGCCCAGAGCATGGGGGCGCCGTTCGATGAGCTGATGGAGAAAACCTTGCTGCCGAAACTCGGCCTCAAGCACAGCTACCTCAAGGTGCCGCAGGATCAGATGGCGCTTTACGCCCAGGGTTACAGCAAGGATGACAAGCCTGTGCGGGTCGAGCCGGGTGCGCTGGATTCCGAAGCGTACGGCGTGAAAACCAGCGC
>NZ_JBFTMK010000766.1:0-1798 GCF_056396965.1 Pseudomonas sp. 05N434 | reverse complement strand
GCCTGAACCCGAGCGAAGGCCCAGGCCTGATGTTCGTCAGCCTGCCATTCGCCTTCGGTAACGTAGCGTTCGGCCAGTTGATGGGCGTAGTGTTCTTCGTACTGGTGGCGATTGCGGCCTGGAGTTCGGCGATTTCCCTGCTCGAACCGATGGTGGCTTACCTGGTTGAGCGCACGAAAATCAGCCGYGCCTGGGTCACCTTCTGGCTGGCATTCACCTGCTGGTTCGTCGGCCTGGGTACCGTGTTTTCTTTCAATATCTGGAAGGAAGCCAAGTTTTTCGTGAACGAAGGCGGGATGTTCCATCTCTACCAATGGGGGGCGGCCGGAGGCCTGGACTTCTTTGGTGTGATCGACTTCTTCACCTCGCGGATCATGCTGCCACTCGGTGGTTTGTGTTTCGTGGTGTTTGCGGGCTGGGTGATGGGGCGTGAAGCGGTGCGCGACGAGTTGTCGATCCGCAGCCCAGTACTGTTCGCCCTGTCCCTGTTTTTGATGCGCTATGTGGCGCCCATCGGCATTCTTGTAGTGTTTGCCGCACAGCTGTGGAAGTAACGCTGACATGACGACACACATTCAACGTTCGGCCCTGCTGCCGTATCCGGCGCAAGCGCTTTACGACCTGGTCAACGACGTGGCCCGCTATCCGGAATTCCTGCCGTGGTGCTCATCGACCGAAATTCTGGAAAGCTCTCCCGAGTTCATGCGCGCCAGCGTCGGTGTGGCCAAGGGTGGGCTTAGTCAGCATTTCGTAACGCGTAATACCCTGGTGCCCGGGCGTTCGATCGAAATGAACCTCGAGGAAGGTCCGTTCAGCCAGTTGCACGGCGTCTGGGTGTTCAAACCGTTGGGCGAGAAGGCCTGCAAGATCAGTCTGGACTTGTCGTTCGACTACTCGGGGCCGCTGGTGCGTGCGACGTTGGGGCCTTTGTTTAATCAGGCGGCGAATACGTTGATGGACGCGTTCTGCCAGCGCGCGAAGCAAATGCATGGTTGAGGCCGTGATCAAGGTCGAGGTGGTGTATGCCGCCGTTGATCGTCAGGTGCTGCTGAGCGTAACGGTGCCGGTGGGCGCGACGGTGCGGGATGCGTTGTTCAAATCGGGCCTGAATGGCGAATTCCCGGAGCTGGATCTGGGCAGTTGTCCGGTCGGGATCTTTGGCAAAGTGATCGCTGATCCGGTCATTCGCCAGGTTCAGGAAGGGGATCGCATCGAGGTTTACCGGCCGTTGCTCGCCGATCCAAAAGAAGTTCGGCGGTTGCGTGCAGCCAAGGCGGCCGAGGCCAAAGCCCGGAATCAGTGATTCGATTAAACGCCAGACAATAAAAACCCCGGACATGCCGGGGTTTTTATTGCGTCGCAAATTATTGCGGCGAGGTTTCCAGCGGTTCTGGAGTCGGGACCGGGACAGTTTCTACGTTGTCCACGTCCTTCTGGATCTGGTCCAGCAGCGAGCCTGGCTTGACCGGTTTTTCTGGCTTCGGCTTCTCGGCGTTTCCTGCCGGCGCGGTCACGGTAGTGCCGCTGTCCTTGCCGAGAATGGCCTCGTCGCGGCTCACGCCTGGCATGAAATCGCCAGAGAGGCTGACAAGTTGGTCATTTGGGTTGAAGATAACGCTAATGCGTTCCTGTTGGCGTTCACCGCCACCGGGTTGCAGGCTATACAGGTAATCCCAGCGATCGGCATGGAACGTGTCGGTCAACAGAGGGTTGCCCATGATAAACCGTACTTGCCGACGGGTCATTCCCGGGCGCAACTGGTCTATCATGTCCTGCGTGACGACATTGCCCTGCTGCC
>NZ_JBFTMK010000765.1:0-1799 GCF_056396965.1 Pseudomonas sp. 05N434 | reverse complement strand
GGATGTGGACGCTTCAGGGTCTCGGCCAACCTGATTAAAAGCATGAAGGGCAGGAACGAATCCTTTGACATCGAGCGCACAAGACAATGGCTCAAGATGTCCCGCAATGACGAGCCGGTGCCGTTGATATCCCGCTATGACTACAACGTTGCCTTGTTGCATCGCGACACCGGGGAGAAGTCGGTCATCGCGCCGAGTCGCTCCAGGCAGCCGCTGACTTCGGATTAGATTCCGCCCCGGCTGTAACGCCACCCTCGGTAGGCGCTGCCCAAGGCTGCGATCTTTTGATCTTCAGCGGCTTCTGAACGATCAAGAGATGCAGCAGCTGCCGAGCGACGCCTAACGTTCGACTGTCGTGTAAAAACAAGCAACCTCCTTGGATCGCCCGTGTCGATATAAACATATCCGCGCTATTCGTCATCACACCTGTCCAGGTTGCCAGCGTTTATGGCGGGCTGAAAGCGGCTATAGCTGAATGTTCAGGAGGTGGCTATGAACTGTCCGCTGTGTGGCAATACCAATGCGCTGGAAGATCTTTCGTTCGGGGGCGGATTGCGCATTCATTGCGAACCGTGTGGTGGTTTCTATCGAATTTCATCGACCCTGCATGCCTTGGCTGAAGGAAAGTCTTATGACACCGAGCGCGCTCGAACCCGCCTGAAGAAGAAGCGTGAAACCGGCAAATTGGAGGATCAAGAGCCGGCGCTAGGCCCGGAAGACAAAGACCTACTCATCGAGCCGGGCTAATGTGTCGCGCAAAGCGAATGCAGTTCAGCGAAGGGTGCGTTGCGTGGGGGAAGGGGCAGCGACTATTTACAGAAGGACTCGCCTGGCCTTGAAGCCGAATTTCCAACGGATTCCAGGTCAGGCGAGCGTTTCGGATCCATGGGGCTTTAATCCTGATGAACACTTGAACGGCTCATTATCCAATCGGTTAATGAGCCTGTGCCACGCCGCACAAAACAGTCGCGGCGGCGGACTGAGATCGTGTGCTGGCAATGTTTCCCAGCGATACGACGCCAACCAGACGCTTGTCTCGGTTAAGCACGGGCAGGCGACGGAGGTGGACGTCCGCCATGTTTCTAGCGACATGCTCGATGTCTTCATCCTCATAGCAATAGCGGATGCCGCCACTCATTATTTTACTGATAGGGGTTGTTCCGGTGAGTCCTTCGGCGACGRCTCTGATGGCGATGTCCCGGTCCGTGATCATGCCAATCAGGCGCTCTTGCTCTTCAACCATAATGGCGCCGCTATCGATCCTGGCCATCATGCTTGCAGCCTCCTGGATCGTCTGGCTTGGTTTGGCTGTTAAAACATCTTTCGTCATAACTTCCGAGATCTTCATGAAAAAGACTCCTTTTAAAGGGATGCTTCAGTGATTACTGACTGTCTATTTTTCGACTTGGAGGGGATGTACAGGGTTCAGAATGTTTTGTCTCCGCTCGTCATCGTGGTGAACCGGGATTCTCCAGCGCCGCTCATTGAGCGGCGTTTTCGTATTCGGGCGTTGCTCAAGGAACAGCGCAACACCGCAAACGTGCGAGAGGGCAGGCGGCTTCGGATGGATGGTTGAGTTTGTAACTTGCTCGATACAAATAATAATCCGTATCATTTAGTTTCAAATCAAGGGTGCGAGGGAGTGCATTGCCCACATAAAAATAAGGTTCAGGTAATGCTCAAAATGCTACTCGTGTACGGTCATCTGATTGCCACCTGTATTGCTCTGGGGAGGGTGCTGCAGGCAGATCAAAAGCTATGGAGCTGGCGCAAGGAGGTGTTGCGCCAAGTGCAACGTG
>NZ_JBFTMK010000764.1:0-1800 GCF_056396965.1 Pseudomonas sp. 05N434 | reverse complement strand
GAACACCGAGGGCGTGCAGTCGGCGATCTCGCTGGTGACCGTGTCCAAGCAAATGATCAAGGGCATGAACGAGGGCAACCTGAAATGGGAAACCCTGTCGCGCAATCCGGACGTGCTGAACAACTCCATCGCCCGTGCCGATGGTCTGTACAACAACAATTGCTCTTTGGCGCCGGTGCTGGTGTTCCTCAACGATCACAAGGCCGAAACCCTGGATCGCGCGGTTCATGCGGTGCAGGACTTCGCCAAGGACAACAACAAGGAAGGCCTGGAATTCCTCCTCGCGGCCGGTAACGCCGGGATCGAGGCCGCCACCAACGAWGTGATCAAGCGTTCCGAACTGACGATTCTGGTGCTGGTGTATATCTGCGTCGCGACCATGTGCATGATCACCTTCCGTTCCTGGGCGGCGACCTTGTGCATCGTGCTGCCGCTGGTGCTGACCTCGGTGCTCGGCAACGCACTGATGGCGTTCATGGGCATCGGTGTGAAAGTGGCGACCTTGCCAGTGGTGGCACTCGGGGTGGGGATCGGCGTGGATTACGGGATCTACATCTACAGTCGCCTGGAAAGCTTCCTGCGTGCCGGTCTGTCGCTGCAAGAGGCGTACTACCAGACGCTGAAATCCACCGGTAAAGCTGTGTTGTTCACCGGTCTGTGCCTGGCAATCGGCGTGTGCACCTGGATCTTCTCGGCGATCAAGTTCCAGGCCGACATGGGCCTGATGCTGACCTTCATGCTGCTCTGGAACATGTTTGGCGCGTTGTGGCTGTTGCCGGCGCTGGCACGGTTCCTGATCAAGCCAGAGAAACTGGCGGGGCAGAAGGGCAACTCGCTGTTTGCTCACTAGGCGTCAGCCTGACCCAAAAAGCCGCAACTCAGGTTGCGGCTTTTTTTATGGGGGTGTCTAGTCCTGAATAAGGTTTACACCTGTTTCAGGACTAGACAGGGACCGAATCACTCAGCGTGGTTGTAGCGTCAGGAATGCACTGTTGGCCAGTTCCTTGCTGATGATCCCGCGGTGGATATCGATTTTCTGTTTCGGATCTGTAGCCTTGGCCATCGCCGATTCGTAGGTTTCGAAGCGTTGTTCCCTGGTTTTCAGATGGGCCTGGGTATATTGCGTCTTGGCATCATCGAAGCGCTCATAGTGGAAATGCGCGTACCCCCAGGGTTGATCGTCTTTGTTCAACAGGACGTACTCCTGCATGAAGTCTTTACGTCCGGTTTTCAGTTGTACGCGATTACCGATCATGCGTGGGTAAACCTCCTTGCACCGTAACAGAAACTCCACACCCTCACTGCTGGGGGGCTGGGCCAGTGTCATGCGGATGCGCAGTTCCGATGCCTTACTGTCGAGGGCTCGCGCGTGATCGCGTAAATCGCGGATTAACGAGGCATCTTGTTCCCGGTTTGGCGAGGGGGCCTCATGGTGTTCCAGACCCTCGGCATACCCGGTCAGCTTTTGTGCTTCGCGTTGCAATTGTTCTTCAATTTCCTTGGGTGAGCTTGCGCGTTGCGCGTAACCCTCGATTTTCCTTACCTGCTTGTCGACATTGGCGATGGCCTTGCGGGCATCCCCTTTGAGCTGTGCGTAGGAGTGCGCGGAGGCCTTGGGTGCGGGCTGCCTGACCTCGATCATTTCTACCCAGACATTCGGTTCATGTTCATGGAACGAAGCCAGTGGTGCATCTTCGAGTGGACCGTTGATATCAACAATGTCTCCGCCCTGGTTAGCCACGCGGGGGCGAATATCGCCGATCAGAGTGCCCTTGGCGGTTTTGATGACCCGCTTGCGAC
>NZ_JBFTMK010000763.1:0-1810 GCF_056396965.1 Pseudomonas sp. 05N434 | reverse complement strand
CTCCCGTGCCGTTTGACCTGAAAATCAAACGGTGGGCCGTGGTTGAGCGCGACCTAGAAAGTCCGTGGTTCCACGTATGTGTTCGGATGGACGAAGACGGATATTATTTTGGGCGCACGCTGCTGATCTCCGATGTCGAGCAACTCGCACGGATGCTTGGCGACCTTCCCACGGTTGAGGCGATCACGTCCGTGATGGTAATGACCCCTCCCAAACTGAACGGCTCACAGTTGTGGCGTATGGAGCATGTCTTGGCAATCGATACCGTCCTTGATGAATGCTCCGCGAAAAAGCAATTTCGCCTGACCACGGAACACGGACAGCATGAATTGCCCGCGCCCCACCTAAGTCTGCCAACGCGCATCTATGGTCCTACAGAAATGGCCTGACAACCAACTAGCCAGCGCTAACGGGGCGGCGCCAAGCGCTGGTCCTTGGCTGATCTCCGACCCAATAACGCATCCACACTTCCGGCCTCACCACGTAGGCCCAGAACTGCACTGTTTCTCGCGATCGGTGATTGACCATATCGCTGTATTGTCTCCGTGTCGCACACCGCACCGAAGCAGCATCTCTCAACCACGATTCAGAGCAGTGCAATGCCAGTAACACGTCAGTGTGCTGACCCCGGGTGTTGTAAATCACAACACTGTCCTCGCCCAGGTGTAACGGCGGTTCGGAAGAAGCGAGTTCGACCGAGAACCGATCATGGTGAGACTTGCAGCATTGACAATTTCGTTCAATGCCACTCCAGATGGTATAGAAATGCAGTAGCCACAATGAGGCAACTTGATGAATTTGTTCCGGCGCCGCCGCCCAACCCGTGGAGACCCTGTTTGGCGCATCGATCCAGCCTCCTCCATCCATATGTGAAATCGAGCGCTCCCAGACAATGAAGGCCGACGAAACGCTGCATGCCGAAGTCGCATCCAGACAATGCCAATCCCTTTGGGTGAGGGAGGCGAGAAATGAATAGCATTTCTTGTGCGGGCGAACAAAGCGTTTGAACAGGTAACGCCGGATGCTTTTCAGCAGCAGCTTAAGCTCGATACCTTGTGTATTGCCTCTAACGTCAGAGTCCAAGCGCATTATCGAGAAATCCACACAAGGATGACTAAGCGCGTCGAGCACGGTTGGCCACGGACACTCCAACCCAGTGCCTAGTACTCCGCAGTAGCCAGGGTACATKATCTTAATAAGCTTCTCGTCGAGATGCTTGTCATCCGAAAGCCGGCCTAGTATATGTGCAAAGGGCGAGATTGAATCAGTGCAGCGCTCCAACCACTCAGCACATAACTTAGATCTCTCTAAATAGTCCTGATTCTGCTGCTCCGTATTCAAATCAAATCGAGTAGACGCTTTTGAATTAAAATAAAAATGACCGCAATTCAAACTTGCTTCGTAGTAGTCTTCATGCAAAGTAAAACGCATGCCTTGAGTCTGCGAGATGGCATGGGTGCATGAAGGACAAGGATACAGTTTGCGACCATGCCATGGACACGTATCGAACAGGGCGAACTGGAAAAACACAGAGTGATAGCCCTGCGCAATGCACACAGGGCAGTGACGGATGATTATCCGCTCAACGTTTAAAGTGCATACTGAATAGCGGTCCACGAACAGGGTAGACAGAACTTGCTCCGTCAACCCGGTGCATTTTGCCAAATATGCAATATCGACAAATGTCGAAGTCCAATAATAAGGATTGACCCTTGAATTTGCGCTGGGCTGCCTCATCAAATTAACCAGAACGTTAGGCGGCAAGTAGTTGATTGCCGCCGCCTTGATAAATAGCAGCCAGGATGAGGTG
>NZ_JBFTMK010000762.1:0-1815 GCF_056396965.1 Pseudomonas sp. 05N434 | reverse complement strand
AAGCAGAGACCATCAAGAACACTCAACTGGCCGAAGAACTGGCCCTGCCGCCAGTGAAAATTCACTGCTCCGTACTCGCTGAAGACGCTATCAAGGCGGCCGTTCGCGACTACAAGCAGAAGAAAGGCTTGATCTGACTTTCAAGATTTGGCGACGAGTAAGGAGTCACCGATGGCTATCAGCATGACAGAAGCGGCTGCTCAACACGTGCGACGCTCCCTCAACGGGCGCGGCAAGGGTGATGGGATTCGTCTGGGTGTTCGCACCACGGGCTGTTCCGGCCTTGCCTATGTGCTGGAGTTTGTCGACGAGGTGGGCGCGGACGATCAGGTGTTCGAAAGTCACGGCGAGAAAGTGATCATCGACCCGAAAAGCCTGGCCTACCTGGACGGCACCGAGCTTGATTTCGTCAAGGAAGGGTTGAACGAAGGCTTCAAGTTCAACAACCCCAACGTACGCGGTGAGTGTGGCTGCGGCGAAAGCTTCAATATCTGAGGCTGCTCGTGGGTACTCCTTGTCATTTCGCTTTATTTGAGCTGCAACCGAGTTTCAATCTGGACCTCGATCAGCTGGCTACGCGCTACCGTGAGTTGGCGCGCGGCGTTCATCCGGACCGCTTTGCCGACGCTTCCGAGCGTGAGCAGCGGCTGGCGCTCGAGCAATCCGCGAGCCTCAACGAGGCCTACCAGACGCTCAAAAGCCCCCCCAAGCGCGCGCGATACTTGCTCGCATTGAGTGGTGGCGAGTTGCCGCTGGAGGTCACGGTGCATGATCCGGAGTTTCTTCTGCAGCAGATGGAGTTGCGTGAAGAGCTCGAGGATCTGCAGGACAGCGCCGACATGGCGGGTATTGCCACGTTCAAGCGCCGTCTCAAGGCAGCTCAGGATGAACTGAACCAAAGCTTCGCAGCTTGCTGGAATGATGCGGCGCAACGCGAACGGGCCGAACGCCTGATGCGGCGCATGCAGTTCCTMGACAAGCTCACCTACGAAGTGCGCCAGTTAGAAGAGCGCCTCGACGATTAACCCAGTGCCGCTCCGGTCGCACGCCTGATATACAGATAAGTCCTGATCACGATGGCCCTACTGCAGATCGCCGAACCCGGCCAAAGTCCTCAACCGCACCAGCGTCGTCTGGCTGTGGGGATCGACTTGGGCACTACCAATTCGCTGGTCGCTGCATTGCGCAGTGGTCTTTCCGAGCCTCTGGCCGATGCGCAAGGGCGGGTTATCCTGCCGTCTGCCGTGCGCTATCACGCCGATCGCGTCGAGGTCGGCGAATCGGCCAAACTGGCTGCCGCTACCGATCCTCTGAACACTGTGCTGTCGGTCAAGCGCTTGATGGGACGTGGTTTGTCCGACGTCAAGCAATTGGGCGATCAGCTGCCATACCGTTTTGTCGACGGCGAGTCGCACATGCCGTTCATCGACACGGTGCAAGGCCCGAAAAGCCCGGTCGAAGTCTCCGCCGATATCCTCAAGGTGCTGCGTCAGCGTGCCGAAGCGACCTTGGGTGGCGAACTGGTCGGCGCAGTGATCACCGTTCCGGCCTATTTCGATGATGCTCAGCGTCAAGCCACCAAGGATGCGGCCAAGCTGGCCGGCCTGAACGTGCTGCGCTTGCTCAATGAACCGACCGCTGCTGCGGTGGCTTACGGTCTGGATCAACAGGCTGAAGGCCTGGTTGCCATTTATGACCTGGGCGGTGGCACCTTCGATATTTCGATTCTGCGTCTGACCGGCGGTGTGTTTGAAGTGCTGGCTACCGGTGGCGACAGCGCGTTGGGTGGCGATGACTTCGATCACGCCATTGCTG
>NZ_JBFTMK010000761.1:0-1830 GCF_056396965.1 Pseudomonas sp. 05N434 | reverse complement strand
ACGACGCCTTCGCGGGCAAGCCTCGCTCCTACAGGGATGCGCGGACCTCACGGCCAACACATAACCTGTAGGAGCGAGGCTTGCCCGCGAAGGCCATCACCCGGTTTCAGGTCGTATCAGAAGAACCCCAGCGGATTGATGTCGTAGCTCACCAGCAGGTTTTTGGTCTGTTGGTAATGGTCGAGCATCATCTTGTGGTTCTCACGGCCGACACCGGACTTCTTGTAGCCACCGAACGCGGCGTGGGCCGGGTACAGGTGGTAGCAGTTGGTCCAGACGCGCCCGGCCTTGATCGCCCGGCCCATGCGGTAGGCGCGGTTGATGTCGCGGGTCCACAGGCCCGCACCGAGGCCGAACTCGCTGTCGTTGGCGATCGCCAGGGCTTCGGCTTCGTCCTTGAAGGTGGTGACACCCACCACCGGGCCGAAGATTTCTTCCTGGAACACGCGCATTTTGTTGTGGCCCTTGAGCAGCGTCGGCTGGATGTAATAGCCGCTGGACAAGTCGCCTTCCAGCCGCTCGGCCGCGCCGCCAGTGAGCAGCTCGGCGCCCTCCTCCTGGGCGATTTTCAGGTACGAGAGGATCTTGTCGTATTGCTGCTCGGACGCCTGGGCGCCGACCATGGTCTCGGTGTCCAGCGGGTTGCCGCGCTTGATCTTGACGATCTTCTTCATCACCTCGGCCATGAACGGCTCGTAGATCGATTCCTGCACCAGTGCCCGCGACGGACAAGTGCAGACTTCGCCCTGGTTGAAGAACGCCAGCACCAGGCCTTCGGCGGCTTTTTCGATGAACTGCGGTTCGGCGTTCATGATGTCTTCGAAGAAGATGTTCGGCGACTTGCCGCCCAGCTCAACGGTGCTTGGAATGATGTTCTCGGCTGCGCAATGCATGATGTGCGCGCCCACCGGGGTGGAACCGGTGAAGGCGATCTTGGCGATGCGCTTGCTGGTGGCCAGCGCTTCACCGGCTTCGCGACCGAAGCCCTGGACGATGTTCAGCACGCCGGCCGGCAGCAAATCGGCGATCAGCTCGGCGAACACCATGATCGACAGCGGTGTTTGCTCGGCGGGTTTGAGCACGATGCAGTTGCCGGCCGCCAGCGCCGGGGCGAGTTTCCAGGCGGCCATCAGCAGCGGGAAGTTCCACGGAATGATCTGCCCGACCACGCCCAGTGGTTCGTGGAAATGATAGGCGGTAGTCAGTTCGTTGATTTCAGCGGCACCGCCCTCTTGAGCGCGGATGCAACCGGCGAAGTAACGGAAGTGGTCGGCGGCCAGCGGCACGTCAGCGTTGAGGGTTTCGCGCACGGCCTTGCCGTTGTCCCAGGTTTCGGTGACGGCGAGGATTTCCAGGTTCTGTTCGATGCGGTCAGCGATTTTCAGCAGCACCAGCGAGCGGTCCTGCGCCGAGGTTTTGCCCCAGGCATCAGCGGCGGCATGGGCGGCGTCGAGAGCCTTTTCGATGTCGGCGGCGCTGGAGCGCGGGAATTCGGCGATCACTTCACCGGTGACCGGTGAGGTATTGGTGAAGTACTCGCCATTGACCGGGGCGACGAACTCGCCGCCGATGAAATTGCCGTAGCGCGGTTTGAAGGAAACGATGGCGCCAGGTGTTCCGGGTTGTGCGTAGATCATGATGGGCCTCTGTCTGGGTCGATGCCTGTCAGGCCAACAGGCGATGAACCGATAGTAGAGAGCCCCGCCTGTCAGACGAATGCGCCGTTGGCAGGGGGACTCTCGTTATTTGGTAGTAGAAGGCGCCGCTGTGTCAGCGGGCTTTTGTGGCGAGGGAGCTTGCTCCCGTTCGGCTGCGAAGCAGTCGTAAATC
>NZ_JBFTMK010000760.1:0-1838 GCF_056396965.1 Pseudomonas sp. 05N434 | reverse complement strand
ACGCGAGCCTTGTTTCCGTGGTTTTTCTGCTCGATAGCCGCATGCATCGCCTGAGGGGAGTCGAACACCTTGAACTCATACTCGCTGGTATCGAGCAGCGGGTTGGCTGTCGCGTGAATCCCCAATACGTCATCCAACCACGCCAGGTAGCCATCAGAACCACTGCAACGGAACTGGGAAGATAGTATGTATTCCTCCACGGTTGCGCCTTTGGCTTTGGCAAAGGCGCGGATAGCCTGCTTGTTACCAATGTCGTTCAAGGTCACGCGCTGGTCTTCGTCGATGAAGAAAATCGAGCATTTTGCTGATTCGATCAGCTCATTGATCTGGTTTTCACCCAGGTTTCCGTAAAGCCCGCTTTTCTCATTGAGCCTGTGGGCTTCGTCAACGATGAGTGCGTCATACGTATTGGGCTCGGTATCGATGAAGGCTCCCGAACCCGAAAAAAAGTTGGAGAAATGGCTACGTTTGACGGTGCCAACCAACTTGCTCTCGTACACCTTGCGTGGCGCAGCATTTTTTGAGACGTACTTGCTCAACAGCTTCAAGGCGGTGAGCCTCACCAGCAAGTTGATCGCTAATACTGTTTTTCCGGTACCCGGACCGCCTTCGATGATCAGCACCTTCGGCGCTTCAATAGAGGCCTCACTTGCCGCAGCGAGCGCCGACTCGAAGATTGATTTTTGATCATCAATCAATACGAACTCAGGCTTGCCTTTCATTAGCCCGCTCAGCGCCTCCGCCAGTGCTTTGGACGGGCGAATCTTCCCGTTGGCGAGTTCGTAAAGAACCTCCTTGTTGTCGCCATGAATGATGTGTTTCTTGAGGAAACTTCGCAGCTTTGCAAGCTCTTCGGGGCCCTTGAGGAACAAGGGGGCTTTGCTGGTATAGGCTTCGTAGTGAGCAGAGTCGATGACGCCATCACTGACATAGTTATGGAGGTAGGCACAGGGGCGTACTTCGATGCTTTTGTCGTAGACGGCTTCGTTGAAGCCCTCCAGCAGCGCGGCGTACGACCAGACCTGGTAGGACGGATGAATGGTTTCGACAAGACCTCCACCCAGCGCCGTTTTGACAATCGCATCCTTGGTGGTTGCGCTGGCCTTGCTCCATTGCTTCAGTTCGATCAATACCGCATTTTTAGTCTGATTCTCATCGCGGCCTGTCAGCAAAAAGTCGATTCGTTTCGATGACTGAGGGATGTGCAGCTCAATCGCCAGGCCGGCACTGTTGGGCAGGCCGTCGTCTCGAAGCACTTTGGCCATATAAGTCAGTGAACCCTGCCAGGATCTAATCTCCGAAGCTCCTACCTTCTTGCCGGTGGCTTCTTTGAAGTGCCTGAGGATCACATCTTCAATATCGTCGTTATCGCTGTCTTTGAGGAATTGCTGTTTGGTCGCAGCGTAAACGATCACGAGTGGTCCTTAGAGCCCAATGGGTCAGAGTTGGTCGTACTTTTTGCTGGTGCTTTTAGCTTTGTCGACAGGGTATTTCTGCCCGTTCAGGGCGAGCTTGCTTGTCACAGCTTCGTTGAGGTCGACGCCCAGCACACTGGCCAAGCGGACCAAGTACATAAGCACGTCAGCCAGTTCGTCCTTCACAGCTTGGGCGGTTTCGGGACGCTTTGCTGCACCCGTTGAATCGGCCTCGCTCATCCATTGGAAAATTTCGCAGAGTTCACCTACCTCGCCTGTGAGAGCCAAGAGGAGGTTCTTGGGTGAGTGAAACTGCTTCCAATCGCGATCATCTGCAAAGCGGTGAAGCGACGAGGCAAGATTTTCCACGTCGACCAGTTGTTCGGGTGTGCCATCTGTTTTGCTCACAGACTCGCCTCTCGC
>NZ_JBFTMK010000759.1:0-1839 GCF_056396965.1 Pseudomonas sp. 05N434 | reverse complement strand
CATGTGCGACCAGAGGTTGAAATGCTGAAACACCATCGACAGTCGCGAACGCATGCGTTGTAGCTGTTTGGGCTCGGCAGCCTTGAGCCCGCCGAGTTTGTTGGTCACCAGCTTGAGCGGTTCGCCATTGAGCACAATGTTGCCGGCGTTGGGCTGCTCCAGCAGGTTGATGCAACGCAGGAAGGTGCTTTTGCCGGAACCGCTGGAGCCGATGATGCTGATCACATCACCGGCCTTCGCCTCCAGGGACACGCCCTTGAGCACTTCGTGGGTGCCGTAGCTTTTGTGAAGATCCTGAATTTCAAGTTTGTACATGGTTTCAACTCTCTGGAATCAGTCGCTGAGCAAGCGGCCTTGGCGAATAGGGCGAGTACCGGCCACTTTGGCCAGCCACAAACCGGGCTGGGCAAAGCGCAGACGTTCACGGGCATAGAGGATGCCGTCGGTGCTGGCGCGCACGATGCTGTGGCGATCGGTCAGCGGATCAATCACTTCGAACAGCGGGTCGCCGACCCTGACCCGGGCACCCAGCGGTTGCAGAAAACTCACCACGCCGGGGTGCGGCGCATAGGCGTACTGCGCGCCGGCGAATGGCGTCGCTTCACACTCGGTCGGTGGCGCGGCGGGCCAGTCACCGCTGATCAGGCCTTGCTCGGCGAGATAGCCGAGAATGGCCTGCGCGCTGTCGATGCAGGGCTCGCGTTCGGTATCGGCCATGCCGCGCAGTTCAATGGTGGTCGCCACACAGGCCAAAGAAATATCGGCTTCAGGAAAGAGTTCGGCCAGACGCAACCAGGGAATCGCGCAGGCTTCATCAAAGGCACTGCCGCCCGCATCCTCGGCCAGCAATGCGGCGCCGGCACCCAGTCGAGCGGCCAATGAGCGCAGGCGCGGCCAGTGTTGCGGCATGGCGTAAAGCAGCATGATCGACTCGAAATCGCAGTGCAGGTCCAGCACCACATCGGCGTCACAGGCATGTGAAAGCAACAGGCGGCGCAGGCCATCGAGTTCCGAGGTCGGCGGTGGCATGTCGGCGAGAACATCGGCCATGGCGCGGCGGATCAACCCGGTGTTGACGTCGGCGTGGGTGCCCAGTTGACCTTTCACCAGCGCCGCCACAGCTTCGGCCAGCTCTGGAAAATCACGATTGAAGTTCTTCCCGCTGGAGAACTCAAAACGGCCTTGATGGGTGGCCTGGAACATCTGGGCGATGCCAATCGGGTTGGCCATCGGCACCAACTCGACGACCCCATTCAGGCGACCTTGTTCTTCCAGCACGCGCAGACGCTGCTTAAGTTCAACCGCCACGCGCATCCCTGGCAACTCGTCGGCATGCAGGGAGGCCTGGATGTAGGCCTTGCGTGGCCCGCTGCCAAAACGAAACAGCGACAGCCGTCGTTCTGTGCCCGAGGCCCCCCACGGCAACAGGTATTCAATGTGCTCCATAACAGCTCCTTAGTGCTTGCGCGGTGCCAGATACGCCAGCCAGCGGCGCTCGGCCAGCTTGAACAGACGAACCAGGATGAAGGTCAGGGCCAGGTAGATAAGGCCGGCGGTGATGAACGCCTCGAATGGCAGATAGAACCGCGAACTGACCGTACGAGCGGCTCCGGTGATGTCGACCAGGGTGACGATCGACGCCAGGCTGGTGGTCTGCAGCATCATCAGCACTTCGTTGCTGTATTGCGGCAGTGCCCGGCGCAAGGCCGACGGCAGGAGCACGCGGCGGTACAAGGTAAAGCGCGACATGCCCATGGCCTTGGCGGCTTCGATCTCGCCGTGGGCCGTAGCCTTCAAACTGCCGGCCAGCAGTTCCGCGCTATAGGCACTGGTATTGAT
>NZ_JBFTMK010000758.1:0-1843 GCF_056396965.1 Pseudomonas sp. 05N434 | reverse complement strand
TGGAATGGCTGCGTGGGCGCAGCGAAAAACTGCGCACCGCCCAAGCCTGACGCCAACTGCGATCGTTCCCGCGCGAGCGTGGGAACGATCGACAGAAGCACCTCGATCATTCACCAACTTAATAGCAGACAAACCCCAATCCCCAGCTACTATTGTGCCCAGCTCCCCTATCTATAAGAGGCTGCGCACATGAGTCTTTCCTCTTTCAAAATCGCTCACAAACTGATCACCGGCGCAGGTGCCATCGAGCAACTGGCGGCCGAGCTCACACGTCTGGACATCGACAACCCGCTGATCGTCACCGATGCCGCGCTGGTCAAGTCCGGCACGGTGGAGCTGGCGCTGGCGCAGCTGGGCGAGCGCAGTTATGAGATTTTCGACCGGGTGTTGCCGGACCCGGAAATCGCCATCGTCGAAGATTGCATGCGGGTTTACCGTGAGGGTGGGCATGACGGGCTGATCGGCCTCGGCGGCGGCAGTGCCATCGATATCGCCAAGAGTGTTGCCGCCTATGCCGGTTATCACGGTGCGCTGGAGGATTTGTTCGGCATCGATCAGGTGCCGCGCAAAGGCCCGCCGCTGATCGCCATCCCGACCACCGCCGGCACCGGTTCGGAAGTGACCAACGTGGCCATCCTCTCCGACAAGGTCGCGCAGCTGAAGATGGGCATCATCAGCGATTACCTGTTGCCGGACGTGGCGCTGGTCAGCCCGCAAATGACCCTGACCTGCCCGCGCAGTGTCACCGCCGCCAGTGGCGTCGATGCGCTGGTGCACGCCATCGAGTCCTACCTGTCGCTCAACGCCTCGCCCATCACCGATGCCTTGGCCATTGGCGCGATCAAGCTGATTACCAAGGCGCTGCCCAAGGCTTACGCCAATCCCGCCCACCTGCAAGCCCGCGAAGACATGGCCACCGCCAGCCTGATGGCCGGCATGGCGTTCGGCAATGCCGGGGTCGGTGCGGTGCATGCGTTGGCGTATCCGCTGGGTGGGCGTTTCAACATTGCCCATGGTGTCAGCAATGCCTTGCTGCTGCCGTATGTCATGACCTGGAACAAGATGGCCTGCGTGGAACGCATGCAGGATATTGCCGAGGCCATGGGGGTGAAGACCGCTCATCTGAGCGCCAGTGAGGCGGCGGATAAAGCCGTGGAGGCGATGACCGAGCTGTGCGCCGCCGTGGAGATCCCGCGAGGTCTGCGCAGTTTCGGGGTGCCCGAGGAGGCGATCCCGGCCATGGCCGTGGAAGCCGCTGGCACCGAACGCCTGATGCGCAACAATCCGCGCAAGTTGAGCGCCACCGATATCGAGAAGATCTACCGAGCGGCCTACTAGGACTTGCCCCAATCATCGCAGCACGGTGCGCGCGTCAAAGCATGAGGTATACAATGCGCGCCATCGTGATTCTGCTCAGAAAAGGTGCGTCATGCAGCCCTTCGTTATTGCTCCGTCGATTCTCTCCGCCGACTTCGCCCGCCTGGGCGAGGAAGTGGACAACGTCCTGGCCGCCGGCGCCGACTTCGTGCACTTCGATGTCATGGACAACCACTACGTGCCGAACCTGACCATCGGCCCGATGGTCTGCTCCGCGCTGCGCAAGTACGGCGTGACCGCGCCGATCGACGCGCACCTGATGGTCAGCCCGGTGGACCGCATCGTCGGTGACTTCATCGAAGCCGGTGCGACCTACATCACCTTCCACCCGGAAGCCACGCTGCACGTCGACCGTTCCCTGCAACTGATCCGCGAAGGCGGCTGCAAGGCGGGCCTGGTGTTCAACCCGGCGACCCCGCTGGACGTGCTCAAGTACGTGATGGACAAGGTCGACATGATCCTGCTG
>NZ_JBFTMK010000757.1:0-1855 GCF_056396965.1 Pseudomonas sp. 05N434 | reverse complement strand
GGAAGGAAGCCATGAGCACCGCACTCCTGATCATCGATGTCCAACGCGCGCTGTGCACCGGCGAGTATGAATGCTTCGACATCCAGCGCGTCATCGACACCATCAACGGCCTCAGCACCAAAGCCCGAGTCGCCAATATTCCGGTCATCCTGATCCAGCACGAAGAAGAGGGCGACCTGCTGCAATACGGCGCCGAAGGCTGGCAACTGGCAGACGGCCTGAAGACGTCACCCCAAGACCTGCGCGTGCGCAAAACCACCCCGGATTCGTTCTACCAGACCCACCTGCATGAACATCTGCAAGAGCTGGACGTCGAACGCCTGATTATCTGCGGCCTGCAAACCGACTACTGCGTCAACGCGACGGTCCGTGAGGCATTATCGCGAGGCTACGACGTGGTGCTGGCGTCCGATGCTCATTCCACGATCGACAATGGCACGATGAGCGCCGAAGACATCATCACCGAACACAACAAGGATCTGGCGCACCTGACCGGTTCCGTGGCGCGGATCGATGTCGTGCCGGCCAGCGAAATCAATATCTGAAAGCATCGGTGGTTCCTGGATGTATTTCCCTCTCGCTTCAAATGAAACGGGCGCCGATCATGGCGCCCGTTTTTGTTCAATCCGTCTGTAGCCGCCGCACCACCGCCTGAAAACGCTCCGACGCAATCCAGTCCGGATCCGCGTCCTCCACCAGCAGCATGATCCCCAGGTAGTGTTCCAGATGCAGCGTAATCGTCTGCCCTTCGACGGCCAGGTCCCAATAACGCTGGTCCAACCCATTGATCTGTGCCGTCCAGGTCCCGCCCAGCCCTCGTGCCAACTCACTGGCGATGCGATTGAACAGATCCCGGTCGGATGTCTGCGAGAGATAAATTTCCCGTGGTGGCGGGGGCGACGGATCAGTCATGTTTTGCTCCTTGAGAATGAGCATGACTTTACGCTTCCTGCTGGATTTGTGGCGAGCGAGCCATACCAAAACAAGCGCCTTTTCACATTTGTCTCGGCATACTGGCGCGCTCAAAGAATGGAATCTGCCCATGCCCCCGACCTTGTTCTGCTCTAACGCTCGCCGCGCTTTACTGCTGGGGTTTCTCGCATTCTCTGCCGCARCCCATGCCAGTAGCTTCGATTGCACCAGCGCCGCCAGCTCCAGTGAAAAAGCCATTTGCGCCGACGCTTACACGTCGAAGCTGGACCAAAAACTGGGAGCGGTCTGGCGCTCGACGCTGGAAAAAGTCACCGCCCCGAAAGCGTTAAAAGCAGACCAGCGTCAGTGGTTGAAACAACGTAACCGCTGCGCAGACCAAATCGATTGCCTGCGCCAACAGTACTTGATGCGCATCACTGAACTCGAACACGCGGCCATTCCGTTTACCTGGGACGCGACTTGGCAGCGCATTCCCTGGGGCGTTTCGACGGGAGCTGAGTTGAAGACAAAGCGTCGGGATTCGACTCATCTCGTCTTCGAAGTTTCTGCCGCGAGCGGCGCCAACTCTGGCGACCTGGATGGCGTCGCCAAACTGGATGGCACTCAGGCGCATTACGTCGAAGGTGCATGCGCGTTGACCTTCCAAGCCATCAACGGCGTGCTTGATGTCACCCAGGACGGCGCCGATGCCGATTGTGGTGCGGGCATGGGCGTGTTCTATGCCGGGCGCTATGTCGCGTCGGAACAGCCCTTGGCTCTGGACAACGATTTGCTGAGTCTGGGGTTGGCGCGTACACAGCAAGAAGACGATGCATTGCGGCAATTGCTCAAGGACGATTACCAGACGCTGGTGGACAGCAGCAGTTCCAGGCTGATCGGCGATGAGTCGAATGACCTGCCGGGCGCCGAAGTGACTGAAATG
>NZ_JBFTMK010000756.1:0-1856 GCF_056396965.1 Pseudomonas sp. 05N434 | reverse complement strand
GTCCGCCTGGGTGCACCGGGTTGTCGGGGTTCTCACCGAACCAGTCGTCCGGGGTTCGTTCCCAGGTGCCGCTGATGTCGGGGCGTGCGCTGACGCTGTGTTTGTCGCTTAGAGGTTTGGAAGGTGTAGCGGCGTTGCACATCCCGGCGACAGTCACGAGGGCGATGCCCAGGACGATCATTGCCGTGTTCAAGGTTCGTGTCGGTTTCATTGAAACGTCTCCACGCTGCTGGTCTGGTCCGGTCGGTTAGGTCGTCATGAAGCCAGGGAAGGATTTCTCATCCGCCGCCCGTGAGTACGACGTCACCGATCTTGATCTCCACGAGCAGCCCTCCTGGCTCACCGTTTTTCAACGGTTTGAAGGACACCTCGGCAGTCTCGCCGGCCTTGATCGACTCAGCGGTCCAGCCCGTGCGCTGTAACGCGTTGACACTGCCCGTTTCGATCTTGAATCGCTGGGCCGGCGGGCCGGGTGTATCGAGGTAAATCGTGATGTGAGGATTGCTCCAGGCAAAGCGCTCGACGACACCCTTGATCGAGACGGTCTGGGTCTGGTCGAAAAGCGCGAACGAATGGTGTGCACTGGCAACAGGTGCCAGGGCACTGCAGGCGAAGAGGGTCAGAAGACAAAGCCCCTGACGTAACAGCGGGGAGGGTGACAAAGGGGTCATGACAGGTGCCTCGGTTCTTATGGTTCTTATGGGCCCAGCATAGGGGGAGTGCGCTCAGAGGCCGTAGCCCAAAACGGCAACCATTCGAGGCGCTGAGGATGTTTTGCAGCGGGGGAGGTATCGCGCGAGGGGATGGGCGGCCAGCCCCTTGAAAGTGCTGATTTGGGTTACCGCTTGCGCGACCCAAGCCGGAACACTCATGGCTCGCCTCATAAATATAAAAACAGGAGAGACGTCATGCGCACCCTCAGTTACGCCCCATTACTTTCGCTGGTCGCACTCTGTACATTTGAGCCGCAGGTACACGCCTACCAGCTCTACAACGAAGACGATGGCGGAACCGTCCTGAACGCCGACCTGTCGGCGGCGTTTGGCTGGTTCGGCAGCGAGAAAAACTACATTGGCGACCCTGAGAGGGAGCCTGGCAGGATGCGCTGGCAAGAAGGCTACGCCAAGTACGGTCTCAACGGCACGACAAACAAGATCACTGCCGGTTCCGTCTATGGCGGGCTCAGCTGGATCAGCACGGGGTCATTTGGCGATGGGGACGCGGGAGGACTCACCGTCGGGGATGAAAGAAGAACGGCTGTGGAAGACGCCTACCTGGGCTGGAAGTCAGGTGACCTGATTCCTGCGCTGGGCAAGGACGGCGTTGATTTCTCTTTTGGCCGGCAGCTCGTTACGGTGGACGGCTTCCTGATCACTGACGACGGGTTCGCCCCCGGGAAGGCCTTCAGCCCTATCGAGGGCGTAAGGGATGGCCGGTTCAATCGCGGTGGCGCCTTTTACCTTGGCCCGCGGTTGGCGTTCGGGAATACGGCAGTCTTGAAACTGGGTGGTCAGGAGGGCCTGCACGGTAGCCTGATATGGCTCAAATCCGATAACCCCGGGCAGTCGAAGACCGAAGTGGCTGCCGCCACCCTCGACTACACGACGCCCGTCGGCTCGATCGGTTCGACGTACGTGCACGGCCTGGATGTTGACGAGCGATATGCCTTTGGCGATCGGCTTGAGCGCAAGGGTATGAACGTCTACAGCATTCGTGGGCAGGGCAATGCCGGGATCGAGAATGCCGACTTTGCGTTCGAGGTCGCACGTCAGGAAAAACGCTCGGGCTCACAGCGGGCGATGTTCTTCGAAGCGGGCTACACCTTTGCCGACACCCAATGGCAACCGACGGTGAGC
>NZ_JBFTMK010000755.1:0-3191 GCF_056396965.1 Pseudomonas sp. 05N434 | reverse complement strand
CCTCATGCGTCGTCGGCAGAACAACCCGATTCTGACCGGTGAAGCTGGCGTCGGTAAAACCGCCGTGGTCGAAGGTTTTGCCCTGCGCATCGTCGCCGGTGACGTACCGCCGGCGCTCAAGGATGTGGAACTGCGCAGCCTGGACGTCGGCCTGCTACAGGCTGGCGCGAGCATGAAAGGTGAATTCGAACAGCGCCTGCGCCAAGTCATCGAAGACGTCCAGGCCTCACCAAAACCGATCATCCTGTTTATCGACGAAGCCCACACCCTGGTAGGTGCCGGTGGCGCCGCCGGCACCGGGGACGCGGCCAACCTGCTCAAGCCGGCCCTGGCCCGGGGCACCCTGCGCACCGTGGCCGCCACGACCTGGGCCGAGTACAAAAAGCATATCGAAAAAGACCCGGCCCTGACCCGCCGCTTCCAGGTGGTGCAAGTGGCCGAGCCGTCGGAAGACAAGGCGCTGTTGATGATGCGCGGYGTGGCCTCGACCATGGAAAAACACCATCAGGTGCAGATCCTCGACGAAGCCCTGGAAGCCTCGGTCAAACTGTCCCATCGCTACATCCCCGCGCGCCAGTTGCCGGACAAATCCGTGAGCCTGCTGGACACCGCCTGCGCCCGCGTTGCCATCAGCCTGCACGCCGTGCCGGCCGAAGTGGACGACAGCCGTCGGCGCATCGAGGCGTTGGAAACCGAGCTGCAGATCATCGCCCGCGAGCACGCCATCGGCATCGTCATCGGCGCCCGCCAAACCCAAAGTGAAAACCTGCTGAGTGCCGAACGCGAACGCCTCGCCGAGCTGGAAAGTCGCTGGGCCGAAGAGAAAACCCTGGTGGACGAATTGCTCGCCACCCGCGCCACCCTGCGTGAACGCGTCGGCGTGGTGGACAGCGAGGACGGCAGCGAGACCAGCCACGCCTTGCGCGAAAAACTGGTGGACCTGCAACAGCGTCTCAGCGCCCTGCAAGGCGAAACCCCGTTGATTCTGCCGACGGTCGATTACCAGGCCGTGGCCTCGGTGGTCGCCGACTGGACCGGGATTCCGGTGGGCCGCATGGCTCGTAACGAACTGGAAACCGTGCTCAACCTCGACCTGCACCTGAAAAAACGCATCATCGGCCAGGACCACGCCTTGCAGATGATCGCCAAACGCATCCAGACCTCCCGCGCCGGCCTCGACAACCCGAGCAAGCCGATCGGGGTATTCATGCTCGCCGGCACCTCCGGCGTGGGCAAGACCGAAACCGCCCTGGCCCTGGCCGAAGCCATGTACGGCGGCGAGCAGAACGTCATCACCATCAACATGAGCGAATTCCAGGAAGCCCACACGGCGCTGGCACCGAGCTGATTGCCCAGGTCTGCAAAGACCCGCAAAACGTGCCGGAGCCCGAAGAAATCGCCAAGGCCCTGCGCCAACCGCTGCTGGAGATTTTCCCGCCGGCCTTGCTGGGCCGCCTGGTGACCATTCCGTACTACCCGCTCAGCGACGAGATGCTCAAGGCCATCACCCGCCTGCAACTCAACCGCATCAAGAAGCGCGTGGAGAACACCCACAAGGTGGCCTTCGATTACGACGACGCGGTGATCGACCTGATCGTCTCCCGTTGCACCGAAACCGAAAGCGGCGGGCGGATGATCGACACCATTCTGACCAACAGCCTGCTACCGGACATGAGCCGCGAGTTCCTCACCCGCATGCTCGAAGGCAAAGCGCTGGCAGGGGTGCGGATCAGCGCCCGGGACAACGAATTGCACTACGACTTCAGCGACGCCGCCTAAGCGGCCCTCCTCCGTAGGAAGGAACCGAGCAGTGACAAGGGATAACTGATGCTATTCAAGCAACTCTCACGCCTGGCAAAGATCACCAGCCCCCTGGGGCCGGATGTGCTGTTGCTCAAGGACATGGGCGGAGACGAAGAATTGGGGCGGCTGTTCAACTATGAGTTGCAGCTGCACTCGCTGGACAACGCCATCGACCTCAACCAGTTGCTCGGCAAACCCATGTGCCTGAGCCTGCAACTGGACGGCGGTGGCGAGCGTCATTTCCATGGCATCGTTGCCCGTTGCAGCCAGAACGTCGACCAGGGCCAGTTCGCCAGTTACCAGGTCACGCTGCGGCCCTGGCTATGGCTGTTGACCCGCACCTCCGATTGCCGGATTTTCCAGAACCTGACCATCCCGCAGATCATCAAGCAGGTGTTTCGCGACCTGGGTTTCTCGGATTTCGAAGATGCCCTGAGCCGGCCCTATCGCGAGTGGGAATACTGCGTGCAGTATCGCGAAACCAGCTTCGACTTCGTCAGCCGCCTGATGGAACAGGAAGGAATCTACTACTTCTTCCGCCATGAACAGGGTCGTCATGTGCTGGTGCTGGCCGATGCCTACGGCGCCCATGCCAACGTGCCCGGCTATGCCTCGGTGCCCTACTACCCCAAGAATGAACAGCAACGCGAACGCGATCACATCTACGATTGGCACCTGGCCCAGCAAGTCCAGCCGGGCTCGCTGGAGCTCAACGACTATGACTTCCAGCGCCCTGGCGCGCGGATTGACGTTCGCTCGGCCATGCCTCGTCCGCACACCGCCGGCGATTATCCGCTGTACGACTACCCCGGCACCTATGTGCAAAGCGAAGACGGCGAACACTACGCACGTACCCGTATCGAAGCCTTGCAGACCCTGCACGAACAGGTCGAGCTGGCCGGCAACGCCCGAGGCCTGGGGTCGGGTCATTTGTTCAGCCTCACCGGCTTCAGCCGCCAGGACCAGAACCGCGAATACCTGATCGTCGGCGCCCGCTACCACATTGACCAGGAAAGCCTGGAAACCAGCGGTGGCGTGGCTTCGGCACAGTTCGAAAGCAGCCTGACCTGCATCGACGCACAACAAAGCTATCGCCCGCTGCCCAACACCCACCGCCCCATCGTCAAAGGCCCGCAGACCGCACTGGTGGTGGGCCCCAAGGGCGAGGAAATCTGGACCGACCAGTTCGGCCGGGTGAAGGTGCACTTCTACTGGGACCGTCACGACCAATCCAACGAAAACAGTTCATGCTGGATTCGCGTGTCGCAATCCTGGGCCGGAAAAAACTGGGGCTCGATGCAGATCCCACGAATCGGCCAGGAAGTCATCGTCAGCTTCCTCGAAGGCGACCCGGATCGGCCGATCATCACCGGCCGCGTCTACAACGC
>NZ_JBFTMK010000754.1:0-1873 GCF_056396965.1 Pseudomonas sp. 05N434 | reverse complement strand
GGTGTAGACCGCGCGCTGGCCGAGGACCATGTTCATTTGCACGCAGAAATCCAGTACCACGCCGGTCACGGCCAGGCCGATGACGCTGTAGGCCGGGTGGATGAAGGCCGGCAGGAAGCTCAGGCTGGCGAACAGCATCGCTAGCAGCGAGGCGAGGCGGGTGTGGCCGGCATCGGCCAGTCGACCAGCGATGGGTGCGGCAATCGCGCCGATGGCTCCGACCAGGGCGAAGATCGCGATCTGGGTTTGCGACAAGCCATGATTGCGCGCCAGTTCCAGCGGCACGGCGGTCCAGAACAGGCTGAACGTAGCGAACATGCAACCCTGATAAAACGCCCGTTGACGCAACACCGGTTGCTGGCGCAGCAGCGTCCAGAGCGAGCCCAGTAACTGGCCATAAGAGGCGCTGTGATCAGGCTGGCGCTTGGGCACCGTCAGGGCCAGTACGATGCTGATTGCAGCCATCAAAACTGCGGCAATGACGAACATAGCGCGCCAGCCGAAGTGGTCAGCCACTACGCTGGACACCGGCCGGGCCAGCAGAATCCCCAGCAGCAGACCGCCCATGATCCCGCCAACCACGCGGCCGCGCGACGCTTCCGGCGTCAGGTGGGCGGCCAGCGGAATCAGGATCTGTACCGACACCGAGCTGAAACCCACCAGCAACGAAATCAGCAGAAACACGTTCGGCTGATCGGTGAACGCCGCGCCCAGCAAACTGGCAATCGCCACCACGGTGGTGATGATCATCAAGCGACGGTTCTCCAGCAGATCACCCAGCGGTACCAGGAAGAACAGGCCCAGCGCATAACCAATCTGCGTCAGCGAAACGATCAGGCTGGCCATGGTGTCGGTCAGGCCGATGTCCGGCGCGATCAGGCCGATGATCGGCTGGGCGTAGTAGATGTTGGCGACGATCGCGCCGCAGCAGAAGGCGAAAAGCAGCACCATGCCCCGGGTCATTGTCGCGGCACCGTGGGGCGCCTGAGTCGCTGGATTCATAACATGGCTCGCTGAACAAGAAGGAATGCGCAGAGGCTAATCGGCTGGCTAGAGCGGCGGAAGAGGGTTTGGATTGATAGTAATCATTCTTTTGCGGAATGAGTAACGCCGGTATGCGCTGTCTGGCGATGAACCATGCGTCCAAACAGTGGGATCCGATGATACATTCACTGACATCCTCTTCGATAGCGTGCTTATGTTCTCCTGCGCTCCATAAACCGGAAGGTACTTCGATATGAATGCGATGTTCCGTCACCTGATTCGCGGCGCTTGCGTTGTTACCTTGATCAGTTTGTTCACGGCAGGTCTTGCTCAGGCTGCCGATGTGCCGCCGGGAATGCGCATTGGCGTGCGCGGCGAGATCACCGGCATCAGCGCCGACGTCATGAAGGTCCATGTCAACAGCGGCGAGAACGTGGTGATCAACCTGACCAACGACACCAAAATCCGCGCTGTCACCCTGGCCAATATCGAAGACATCAAGCCCGGCAGCTACATCGGCTCGGCTGCCGTGCCGCAGGAGGATGGCACGCTCAAGGCGCTGGAAGTCCACGTCTTCCCGCCGGAACTGGCCGGCAGCGGCGACGGCCATCGGCCTTTTGATCTGGTCAAGGGCAGCAGCATGACCAATGGCAGCGTAGGCGATCTGGTGGTCAGCAACGGCCGGGTTCTGACCGTCAATTACAAGGGCGGCCAACAGACGATTCTGGTGCCGGAGGATGTGCCGATCGTCAATCTGGTGCCGGGGGATCGCAGCTTGCTGAAGGTGGGCGTGAAGATCGTGACGTTTGTGACCCAGAGTGCCGACGGGACATTGACCGCTCAATCCATCTCGGCCGGCAAGGACGGTGTGACGCCGCCGATGTAACGG
>NZ_JBFTMK010000753.1:0-1879 GCF_056396965.1 Pseudomonas sp. 05N434 | reverse complement strand
CACAAGAGCAAGATCAAAAGATCGCAACCTTCGGCAGCTCCTGCGCGCCTGTGGGCGCTGCCGAAGGCTGCGATTTTTTTGGTGATCACCGCCGGCCTGAGATCAGTGTCTCTTCGCCGACTGGCACCGCCAGGCTATCAATCACATGCACGCTATACCCCGGCACATTCTTCGCGTGGTGTTTGGCCTGTGAGGCCATTTCCGCTAGCTGGCTCGCGTCGAGTTGTCCGCAGGCCTGTGGATGCAGGTGCACTACGCCGATGGACAGCGACAGCAGCGGGAACTCCTGTCTTACGCCCTGGCGGTTGGGGGCGATGAAGCAGCCGGCTTCGAGGTGTTCGCTGCGGTAGAAGCGTCGGCATTGGCTGTGGAAGTCGTCCAGCAGTTGGTTCAGGCGTTTGCGCCAGTCTTCCGGGCCGAGCACCAGTAGGAAGTCGTCGCCGCCGATATGGCCGACGAAGTCGCGGGATGGGTCGACGCGGTCGTTCAGGCATTGCGCCAGGCACAGTAGGACTTCGTCCCCGCGACCGTAGCCGTAGATGTCGTTGAAGGGTTTGAAGCTGTCGATGTCCACRTAGCAGATCACCGATTCCCGTTCCTGTTGCAGCAGCCGTGTCAGGCATTGCTGGATCGGCACGTTGCCTGGCAGCAGGGTCAGCGGGTTAGCGTAGCGGGCTTGCTGGATTTTCAGTTCGGTAATCAGTTTGAGCACGTCGATCACTCGGCCCAGGCCCAGATAGCCGCCGTTGAGGGTGATGATGAAGTCTTCTTCGATGCGTTGGCGGGCGCGGCTGGTGATCAGGCGGCTGACTTGTTGCAGCGACTGGCTCAGTTCCACGGCGAGGAAGTCATCGCTCATCAAGCGGCTGATGGGTTTGCGGGCGAACAGGTCGGTGGCAAACGGCTTGAGCAGGGCGTCCGAGAGCGAATGACGGTGAACAATGCCGCACGGCCGGCCTTGCTTGTCGAGTACCGCCAGGGAGTTCAGGTTGGCCTGGCGGCGGAAGGCTTCCAGCACGGTGGCGGTCGGGGTGTCGCTGGCCATCGCCGGTTGGTCGTTGAGCAGGGCGCTGAGGTCACTGGCGTCCTCGTTCAGCATCGCTGCGGCGCTGGTTGGTTTGGGCATCAAGGTTCGGGCATCGCGGGGCGGATGCTCCTGGGGCCGGCAGAGCAGATAGCCTTGCACAAGATCGACGCCCATTTCGGTCAGCACGGCGAGTTCTTCTGACAATTCGATGCCTTCGGCGATCACTTTTGCCCGGGACGCCTTGGCGATCTGCAGGATCGAGCCGACGAATTCACGTTTGAGCGCGTCCTGATGAATGCCGTCGATAAAGTGTCGATCGATCTTGACATAATCCGGGCGCAATTCAGACCACAGCCGCAAGCTTGAATAACCCGCGCCCAGATCATCCAGCGCAATCGAAAAACCCATCGCCCGATAGTGATGCAGGGCGGTTTGCAGCAACTGGAAATCGTCGGTCGGGGTCTGTTCGGTGAGTTCGATCACCACCTGGCTCGGCGGTATGCCGAAATCCTGCAGCAGTTGCAGGGTGCGTCCGGGCTGGTGGGCGGCTTCGAGCAGGGATTCCGGGGATACATTGAGGAACAGTTTGCCGGGCAGTTGCTGTTCATTGAAACGTCGGCAAGCGCTTTGTCGGCAAGCGATTTCCAGTTCGCTGAGGCGACCGGCCTGGCGAGCGACCGCGAACAGGGCAATGGGGGAGTGCAGCGGGCTGTTGGAG
This sequence comes from Pseudomonas sp. 05N434, assembly GCF_056396965.1. Lineage (NCBI taxonomy): Bacteria > Pseudomonadati > Pseudomonadota > Gammaproteobacteria > Pseudomonadales > Pseudomonadaceae > Pseudomonas > Pseudomonas sp. 05N434. The sequence goes on along the minus strand of NZ_JBFTMK010000753.1, from coordinate 134 downwards.
GGGCCACGGCTGAGGGCTTCGTAGCCGATGATTTGTCGTTCGGAGAGAGAAATGATCGGCTGGAACAGGCTGTGCAAACCGCTTTGAGTCAGTATTGAGCTCAAGGCACTCAGCTGTTCGGTTGTGGTCATGGC
>NZ_JBFTMK010000752.1:0-1891 GCF_056396965.1 Pseudomonas sp. 05N434 | reverse complement strand
GTATTCTAACCGACTGAACTACCGCTGCGCTAAACACTTGAAACGAATGGTGGGTGATGACGGGATCGAACCGCCGACATTCTGCTTGTAAGGCAGACGCTCTCCCAGCTGAGCTAATCACCCTTCGCTTCGGTGTGGCGCGCATTCTACGGAGCGACCCAACCTCTGGCAAGCACTTTTTTAAATAATTTTCTCAGGCCTTCCAAAGGCTTAGAGAAGGGTTGGCCTATGACCCGGCGAAGACAATAATGCCCCCCTTTGTATAAAGGAGAGACTCACCCCATGTGGTTCAAAAACCTGCTTATCTATCGCCTGACCCAAGATCTGCCTTTTGATGCCGAGGCGTTGGAAACTGCACTGGCCACCAAACTGGCGCGTCCATGTGCAAGCCAGGAGTTGACCACCTACGGTTTCGTCGCGCCCTTCGGCAAAGGCGAAGATGCACCGCTGGTACACGTCAGCGGAGACTTCCTGCTGATCGCCGCCCGTAAAGAAGAACGCATTCTGCCGGGCAGCGTCGTGCGTGACGCAGTGAAGGAAAAGGTCGAAGAGATCGAAGCCGAACAAATGCGCAAGGTCTATAAAAAGGAACGCGATCAGATCAAGGATGAAATCATCCAGGCCTTCCTGCCTCGCGCCTTTATCCGTCGCTCGTCGACCTTCGCCGCCATTGCGCCAAAACAGGGCCTGATCCTGGTGAACTCGGCCAGCCCGAAACGTGCCGAAGACCTGCTGTCCACCCTGCGTGAAGTGATCGGCTCGCTGCCGGTACGTCCGCTGACGGTGAAGATGTCGCCGACCGCAACCATGACCGAGTGGGTTACCACTCAGAAAGCCGCAGACGATTTCTTTGTGCTGGACGAGTGCGAACTGCGCGACACCCACGAAGACGGCGGYATCGTGCGCTGCAAGCGTCAGGACCTGACCAGCGAAGAAATCCAGCTGCACCTGAGCACCGGCAAAGTGGTCACTCAACTGTCGCTGGCCTGGCAGGACAAACTGTCGTTCGTGCTTGACGACAAAATGGTGGTCAAGCGCCTGAAGTTCGAAGACCTGCTGCAAGATCAGGCGGAGCAGGACGGTGGCGACGAAGCACTCGGCCAACTGGACGCCAGCTTCACCCTGATGATGCTGACCTTCGGCGACTTCCTGCCAGCACTGGTTGAAGCGTTGGGTGGTGAAGAGACCCCACAGGGTATCTGATTGCCTTAGGGCGCCGGCCTTGATCGGCGGCGCCTGGTAAGAAAAGATCGCAGCCTTCGGCAGCTCCTACAAAGGATCGCATTTCAAATRTAGGAGCTGCCGAAGGCTGCGATCTTTTTGCAGGCAACCCAAGTTCCAAGCCCTACCCGCTTTTAAACACATAACAAGGATCAGGCCATGCGCGCACTCGCTGCATTGAGTCGTTTTGTCGGCAACACCTTCGCTTACTGGGTACTGATTTTCGCCATCGTGGCGTTTCTGCAGCCGGCCTGGTTCATCGGTTTGAAAGGCGCCATTGTGCCGCTGCTGGGGCTGGTGATGTTCGGCATGGGCCTGACCCTCAAGCTCGAAGACTTCGCCGAAGTCGCTCGCCATCCGTGGCGCGTGGCCCTGGGCGTGGTCGCCCACTTCGTGATCATGCCCGGCATGGCATGGTTACTCTGCCAGGTATTCCACCTGCCGCCAGAGATCGCCGTCGGGGTGATTCTGGTCGGCTGCTGCCCGAGCGGCACTTCGTCGAACGTGATGACCTGGCTGGCTCGCGGCGACCTGGCGTTGTCGGTGGCCATTGCCGCCGTCACCACCCTCCTCGCGCCATTGCTGACACCGGCGCTGATCTGGCTGCTGGCCTCGGCCTGGTTGCCGGTGTCGTTCATGGAGCTGTTCTGGTCATGGAGCTGTTCTGGTC
>NZ_JBFTMK010000751.1:0-1892 GCF_056396965.1 Pseudomonas sp. 05N434 | reverse complement strand
GCCTCGCACCATGCCGCCAGGGAACGCTTGGATTCGATAAACCCCAGCATGATCGGCCAGATAATTTGCTCATCAACAGGCGCATGAGCAATCGATAGCGTGATACGCAACTTGCATTGGTCGCGCAGTGCACGGCGGATTTCGCTTAAGTCGATCGGYGTAGAAAGAGTGGCGGACCTACTTACGTAGAATGTCTCATCGTCGAAAGCCGGGCGCATTTCCAAAGGCAAGACGGCGTTAATCTTGGCCAATGCGTTTTTAACAGCGAAGGCAAACTTGTCGTCCATCTGACGACTGATCCATTGGGCGCCGGCTACAAGCGCTTGTATTTCTTCTTCTGTAAATGAGAGAGGGGGAAGAAGAAATCCAGGCTTGAGAACGTAGCCCAAACCAGGTTCACCCTCGATGTCGGCCCCCATACCCTGCAGTGTCAGTACATCGCGACGTATGGTGCGAAGTGACACCCCCAACTCCTGGGCGAGTGTCCGTCCCGATACCGTTCTGCGATGTCGACGGAGAACTTGCATCAGTTCAAACAATCGGTCACTTCTGGACATTCCTACTCCATTTCGATGACGCCTTTACCGCCGAGTTTTCGACCTTTTTCGAGTTCCCCGATCAGTTGAATAGCGTCGCTTAGGGAAACGGTTTTTCCTATCGGGATCCTGAAGCTTCCCTCACTGGCCGCTTTGGCAAGCTTATCCAGAATTTCAGCGCGCGGTGATCCGATGATTGGTTTGAGTCTGCGATCAAAAATAGCTCGAATAAACTTGCCAGGGCCTGGGTTCAGATCCAGAAACACGCCTCCCGCTCGCAACATCCCAATGCCTGTCGAAACCGGTAGCGTCGCCGCAGTGTCGTAAACCAAATCGAATCGTGTGGCGATACTCGATACCTGCGTGTTCCGATAATCATAGACGGTCTGCACCCCCAGCGACTTTGCTCGCTGGATGTCCTTGGCGCTGCAACTGCCCGAGACGACAGCGCCATGTATCAGCGCTATTTGTACGGCTGCTTCGCCGACGGCACCGGCACAACCGTTTACAAAAACGTGCTGGCCGGCTTGCAGCTTCGCTTTGTCGATTAGTCCGTTCCAAGCGGTTATACCGGGCGTGCCCAGACACGCGGAATCCTCGAATGAAACATCATCGGGCTTATGCGCTAGAAATGCTTCTTTTGTGATGACGGCTTCGCCAAACGCGCCGCTTTCTTTGAATCGGGCCAGACCGAAAACCGCATCGCCCACCTTCAGCCGCTTGACGCCTGGGCCGACCGATAAAACTGTGCCGGAACAAATCATGGATGAAGTTCTTCAATGCCGGGCGGGCCATTACAGTTTGTCATCCCACGCAACGCTGCTGTGGAGTCGGCGTAAGTGTCAAAAGCGTACCTCCTTGCCGAGCTGAATCGTAGGCAGCGTCCATGACCTGCATGATTGCCTCGGCGTCGCGTAATGATGCAATTGGCTTGGCCCCGTTACGGCACTCAGCAAGCACTTGTTTGACGAACAGTGGGTAATAGACGTCTGTGTCCAGTTGTAGTCGGCGGCTTCGAGTGCCGGCCGCAAGGTTCTGTCGATCCCTTATTTCGATTCGGTCGGGACCAGATTTGGCGTACATGCGATCGGACGAAAGGGTGAAGGAGAACTCGCGCTGCTCATCAAAGGTACTGGGGAAACTGTATCCCGTTTCCACAACACCGATCACGCCATCTTCAGTCTGCAGGGTCAATACCGAATAGTCTTCGACAGCACCCCGATGCGTCAGTGAGTTCATGACGGCTGAGACTCGTGAGACCTCCTTACCGGTCAATAACCTGAAGAGATCTATGAAATGCGTAGCCACGTTGATCGTTGATCCACCTCCAGAAAAAACGGGGTCGATGGCCCAGCC
>NZ_JBFTMK010000750.1:0-1900 GCF_056396965.1 Pseudomonas sp. 05N434 | reverse complement strand
ATGATAATTTGCAGGGGTTCGTTGTCTCCAGCGTACGCTTGGCTTCTTTGATGGAACAAGGCATTCCATTACCAAGTCTGCAACGACTGAACGTGACGCTTTCATTGATCGACACGCAGCATCAAGGGGAAAGCATTTATCAGAGCTTGGCCCCCGCGGCCCCTTCAGCGCTGTACACGCAGCGGCTGCTGAAAGTAGCCGCCCAAAATTACTTGATCCAGTTTCGACCCAGCTCAACATTTCTGGTCGCCAACAGCTACGCACTGTCCATCAGCCTAATTGTCGTGTTCGGAGCAGGGTTGTCGCTGCTGCTGACCTTGATGGTGTACTTGCTGATTACGCAGCGCGCCCGCGCCCTCTTGCTGGTTGATGAGCGCACGCAAGACTTGCGTTTGTTGAACATTACCGATCACCTGACCGGAGTCTATAACCGCCGATACTTCGAAGAGTTGATGGAGCACTTGCTCATCGAGGCTAACGTGCAATACCGACCTCTGTCGCTGATCATGTTTGACGTCGATCACTTCAAACACATCAACGACCGCTGGGGCCATCAGTGTGGTGATAACGTTCTGAAGTCGTTGTGCACACGAATACGTTCGGCAACACGCAAAACCGATCTGCTGTGCAGAACAGGCGGAGAAGAGTTTGCATTGATCTGCCCGGATAGCGAACTGAACGATACAAGGCTGCTGGCAGAAAAGCTTCGAGCTCTAATAAACACCCTACCATTTGATGATATTGGACAGGCGACTTGTAGCTTCGGCGTTGCAACATGGATTCCATCAGAATCGTTTGACGCCTTCATTCGGCGTGCCGATACCGCGATGTACAGTGCAAAATCAAATGGTAGAGATCAAGTCCAACTTGCCGATATGTAGCAGATCGGCTACCCGGGTGTCACTGCGCAAAAAGCCAAAACTCGACAGCTTCGGAGCCGCGCTCTGCCTTCAGGTCATCATCCCATTGTCCAGCACACGCCCCCTGGTAATCGTAAGCGTTCGGTTAAGTCACCGTGATTCGGACTCTGCGCTCAGAAACTTCAACAGGTAGTCGTTTTGGAACGCCTCAGACCTCGGCAGATCGTGCGAATTACATAAAGATTCGGTCGTCATCGAATTACCAAACCCGTGCTCCACTTTTAGCTTCGGTCATCAGCGCCCATTATCAGACTGAGTGTAGTGGTCAATTAATCCCTGACACGACGTTAAGTTTCATTAGACCACTACAAGGCGAGCTGGGGCTCGATCCTGGCACGGCGAACAAGCGGTTGAATCTGATCGTTAGCTTCTACCAATGGGCTAGCCGCGCCAGGGAATGCTAGTGCTTCGGAGCGCGGGCATACCAACCGTAGATTGCGATGCCGGCATAACAGGTCGCTGGCACGCTCAATGCCATCGCGAGCGTCGAGAGGTCGGCCGCATACCCTGTCAATGGCGGAATAAATGCCCCGCCAACAATGGCGCAACAGAACAGGCCCGAACCTTCCGCCGCGCGATGACCGAGCCCTGCGGTCGCAAGGGTAAAGATCGTCGGAAACATGATGGAGTTGAACAGCCCGACGGCCAGCAGCGACCATCCGGCAACAACGCCTTGTGTGGTGGCAGAGATCGTCAACAGCACAATGACTGCCGTGGCGGCAAAGGCCAGCAGTTTCCCGGGCGCGAAAGTGCGCATCAGCGCCGAGCCGATAAAGCGGCCAACCAGGGCGCCACCCCAATAGAAGGCAACATGCTTGCCTGCGGCTTCGGCGGGAAGGGCCAGGGTTGTCGGCAGCATGAGGTAGTCGGTGATGAGGCTGCCAATCGTGACTTCGGCGCCGACATAGAGAAATATGCAAACGGTGCCGAGTGCAAAGCGCGGCTGCTTTAGAAGGTCGAGCGCAGCGAGTGGATTGAGA
>NZ_JBFTMK010000749.1:0-1908 GCF_056396965.1 Pseudomonas sp. 05N434 | reverse complement strand
GTGTTTGGCCGCGGCCTGGAGATCACCCTGGAATTCGATGAGAACGCGTTTCGTGGCACGGGCGTCTTTTTGCTCGGTGCAGTGTTCGAGCGCTTCCTGGCACGTTACGTGTCGATCAACAGTTTTACCGAGACGGTGATCCGTACCACCGAGCGCGGCGAGATCATGCGATGGAAAGCCAAACCCGGACGTCGTCCGACCCTGTGAATACCCTGGAYGCGATGCACCAGGAGCCCTGGGAATACGACTTCTTCCAGGCATTACGGCGCATCGAGTGCGAATCGCCTGAGCTTCCGCGCCTGGGTCATTCGTTGCGCCTGGCCGATGACCCCTTGCGCCTTGGGCAACAAGCCGATTGCACCTTCGCTCCGGCGACCCTGGCCTCGGTACAGCCGGGTATCGACGGTTCGCCGGCACGTCTGGAACAATTCTTTTTTGGCCTCGGCGGCCCCAACGGCCCGTTGCCGCTGCACCTCACCGAGTATGTGCGTGAACGCCAGCGCAACAACGCCGACAGCACCAGCAAACGCTTTCTGGATGTATTCCACCATCGCCTGCTGAGCCTGTTTTACCGGGCATGGGCCGAAGCGCGACCGACAGTCAGCCATGATCGCCCGGACGATGACTACTGGTCGGCACGTCTGGCAGCGCTGAGCGGTCGAGGTATGCCGAGCCTGCTCAAACAAGGCCTGATACCCGACACGGCGAAGCTGCATTACAGCGGTCATCTGTCGGCACAAACCCGCTATCCCGACGGTTTGAAGGCAATCATCGGCGAGTACTTCGGCCTGCCGGTGGAGATCGAAGAATACGTCGGTCAATGGCTGGTGCTGCCGGAGCGCAGCCGCGTGGGCGTCAGCGCCCATCAATTGGGCGTGGATTTTTGCCTGGGCCGTTGCGTCTGGGATCGCCAGCACAAATTCCGCATTCGCCTGGGGCCGCTCAAGCTGGATGACTACATGAGCATGTTGCCCGGCAGCCCATCCTTCAATGAGCTGGTGGCCTGGGTGGCCGAATACCTGGGCCATGAACTGGACTGGGATCTGAACCTGGTTCTGAAACAGCCCGAAGTGCCGACACTGCAACTCAATGGCCGCTTCCGCCTGGGGTTCAATACCTGGGTGGGCAAGCCCGCAAAAGATGCCAAGGACTTAATACTGGCCCGGCATTACGCCGAGCAAGCCAACACCTCACAGATCTCAAGGAGCCAAGAGCATGGGTGAAATCAGTCGCGCCGCGTTGTTCGGCAAACTCAACAGCGTGGCCTACAAAGCCATCGAAGCCGCCACCGTGTTCTGCAAGTTGCGCGGTAACCCTTATGTGGAACTGGCCCACTGGTTTCATCAGTTGCTGCAATTGCAGGATTCGGACCTGCACCGACTCATCCGCCAGTTCAATATCGAGCCGGCGCGCCTGGCCCGGGACCTGACCGACGCCCTGGACCGTTTGCCACGGGGCTCGACGTCAATCACTGACTTGTCTTCCCATGTGGAAGAAGCCGTGGAGCGTGGCTGGGTCTACGGCAGCCTGATGTTCGGCGAAAGCCAGGTGCGTACCGGTTATCTGGTGCTGGGCATCCTCAAGACCCCAAGCCTGCGCCATGGATTACTGGGACTGTCGGCAGAGTTCGACAAGATCAAGGTCGAGGCCCTGAGCGAGCGTTTTGACGAGTACGTCGGCGACTCGCCGGAAAATGCACTCAGCGCCAGCGATGGTTTCAACGCCGGCAGCGTGCCCGGTGAAGCCAGTGGCGCCATGGCCCCAAGTGCCATGGGCAAGCAGGAAGCGCTCAAGCGTTTTACCGTCGACCTCACCGAACAAGCGCGCAGTGGCAAGCTTGACCCGATCGTCGGCCGTGACGAAGAGATCCGCCAATTGGTAGACATCCTCATGCGTCGTCGGCAGAAC
>NZ_JBFTMK010000748.1:0-1915 GCF_056396965.1 Pseudomonas sp. 05N434 | reverse complement strand
TGATCGACCAGGTCGCGGTGGCCGCATGGTCGATGTCGCTCGAGCTGAACTGGCCACTGACGCTGAGGGTGCTGTCTTCCTGCACCGCACCGGCATCGTTGCTGCTGGCGAAGCTGAGCACCGGCGCATCGTTGCTGCCGGTGACCGTCACGGTCACCTGCTGGGTGTCGACGCCGCCGAGGCCGTCGCTGACCTGCACGCTGAACACTTCGTTATGGCTCTCGCCGGCCTGCAGCGATTGCACGGCACTGGCGACACCATCGGTGCCGTTGGCCAACGTGTAGGTCCATTGGCCCGTGCTGTCGACGGCGATCGAGCCGTAGCTGCCGGTGTTTGACCCGGCAATGCTCCAGGTCGCGGTGGCGGCATGATCGATGTCGCTTGAACTGAACTGGCCGCTGACGCTGAGGGTGCTGTCTTCCTGCACCGCACCGGCATCGTTGCCCGACGCGAAGCTGAGCACCGGCGCATCGTTGCTGCCGGTGACGGTGACGGTCACTTGCTGGGTGTCGACACCGCCGAGGCCATCGCTGACCTGCACGCTGAACACTTCGTTATGAGTCTCGCCGACCTTCAGCGATTGCACCGCACTGGCGACGCCATCGGTGCCATTGGCCAACGTGTAGGTCCATTGGCCCGTGCTGTCGACGGCGATCGAGCCATAGCTGCCAGTGTTGGACCCGGCGATGCTCCAGGTGGCGGTGGCCGCATGATCAATGTCGGTCGAACTGAACTGGCCACTGACGCTGAGGGTGGTGTCTTCCTGCACGGCACCGGCATCGTTGCCCGACGCGAAGCTGAGCACCGGCGCATCGTTGCTGCCGGTGACCGTCACGGTCACCTGCTGGGTGTCGACGCCGCCGAGGCCGTCGCTGACCTGCACGCTGAACACTTCGTTATGAGTCTCGCCGACCTTCAGCGATTGCACCGCACTGGCGACGCCATCGGTGCCGTTGGCCAGGGTGTAAGTCCATTGACCGGTGCCGTCCACCGCGATCGAGCCATAGCTGCCAGTGTTGGACCCGGCAATGCTCCAGGTGGCGGTGGCCGCGTGGTCGATGTCGCTCGAGCTGAATTGGCCGCTGACGCTGAGGGTGGTGTCCTCCTGCACGTTGCCGGCATCGTTGCCGCTGGCGAAGCTGAGTACGGGKGCGTCGTTGCTGCCGGTGACAGTSACRGTCACCTGCTGGGTGTCGACSCCRCCGAGGCCATCGCTGACCTGCACGCTGAACACTTCGTTATGACTCTCGCCGGCTTTCAGTGATTGCACGGCACTGGCGACGCCATCGGTGCCGTTGGCCAACGTGTAGGTCCATTGGCCCGTGCTGTCGACGGCGATCGAGCCGTAGGTGCCGGTATTGGACCCGGCAATGCTCCAGGTCGCGGTGGCGGCATGATCGATGTCGCTTGAACTGAACTGGCCGCTGACGCTGAGCGTGGTGTCTTCCTGCACCGCGCCGGCATCGTTGCCGTTGGCGAAACTGAGTACGGGTGCGTCGTTGCTGCCGGTGACGGTGACAGTCACCTGCTGGGTGTCGACCCCGCCGAGGCCATCGCTGACCTGCACGCTGAACACTTCGTTATGAGTCTCGCCGGCCTGCAACGACTGCACCGCACTGGCAACGCCATCGGTGCCGTTGGCCAGGGTGTAAGTCCACTGGCCCGTGCTGTCGACGGCGATCGAGCCGTAAGTACCGGTATTGGACCCGGCGATGCTCCAGGTGGCGGTGGCCGCATGATCAATGTCGGTCGAGCTGAATTGGCCACTGACGCTGAGGGTGCTGTCCTCCTGCACGGCGCCGACATCGTTGCCGCTCGCGAAACTGAGCACCGGTGCATCGTTGCTGCCGGTGACGGTGACAGTCACCTGCTGGGTGTCGACACCGCCCAGGCCGTCGCTGACCTGGATGGTGAA